>JAZGAR010000027.1:0-6906 GCA_036475875.1 Thermoplasmata archaeon | reverse complement strand
GGCAGGTGCGTCAAAAATTGTGGCGGATAGACTGAATCTCAAGCCAGGAGTGTGGGAGTCCGTGTATAACTCCATGGGCAAAGATATTACCATTAGACATATCTGGAGGGAAGCTGTATTTGGGGATAACAACCGCTATGATATGCTCTTTAATTTTCTTCAAAAAATATGCCCCAAGAAAGGGATCGAGTTCGAAATGCAGGGTTATTGATTCACAGAAAGTTCAGGTTATCACTTTTGAAATTCTCCGTTGATTCTTCTAACCTGATTGCAATGTTCTAAGCTATGTTCGGAATAATTATGGATCAATTCTGGGAAATATGAATTATCACTCTTGAAATTGAAGAATTAAACAACATTAAACCTTTTTTTCATGATCTGGACATCGGTCTTTAAACTATCGTACAATCGTTTTTAGAGGGTTGCTAAATCACCTTTGAAATTCACTGGTGATTACCGTATCACTTGTTATATATATTCTCTGAAACATGAATTTTATAAAGGTGATGATTTACATGAAAGCAATAGAGGCATCCGATGAAATTGTGTGTCGCTTCTGCAATTTAAACGGCGGATTGGAAGCTGCAATGCCGTTTATAGCCTATCAGTTCAAAAAGGTTGGAGCTGATTTCAGCAATCCCACCAAGAAAGAGCTCAGAACAATAGTAAAGGGTCTGTTGGGGCTCTTGGACGGTTGCAAGCCTCAGTACGTCGTGCAGAGAGAAAGGAGAGTAATGCTCGGATGGATCGAAAAAATTGAAGACACATGAAATCCACATAAACTAAAGTATTTAGAATCCAATGGTCAAAGAATCGACAATTTTGGTCGTTTATGGGAATCAATTGCCAATCCTTACATCCCTCCCTTTTTTTTTATTTTTTTTGGATTGGTGAACAACATTATTAAGCTCTATATATCCTGCGTCCAAGCCAAAGCCATAAATTCTATAAACATATACCACTATGCAACAGGCAAGGTTATAACCCAGTGATGTTGATGTAAAGTGCAATGAGGCGATTATTTACATGATAGGTGTGATTGGAGGTGTAGGCTTCTTTGAGGCTGATATACTCAAGACTGCTGACGTTGAAAAAATCGACACACCCTACGGCGCTGCCCAGATGCTTGCAACAGATAAGCTCGTTTTCATACCGAGGCATGGCATCAACAGTAAAGTTCCACCGCATAAGATAAACCATCATGCAAATATTTTTGCCTTTAAGGAGAAGGGCATAACGAAGATCCTTGGAGTGAACTCGGTGGGTAGCTTGAAGAAGGAGATATCTCCACCATCGATTCTTATTCCACATGACTACATCTCTTTATGGAATATCGCGACATACTACGATGATAAGATCGTTCATATCGTACCTGGCCTGGATGAAAGGCTCAGGCAAAGCCTGCTCTCCCTCGCCCAGAATTATGGATTGGAAGTGGTTGAAAAAGGCGTTTACATACAAACCCTAGGGCCGCGACTGGAGACAAAAGCTGAAATCCACATGCTAAAGAACTTTGGAGATGTCGTGGGAATGACCATGGCTAATGAAGCCACATTGGCAAATGAACTGGGATTAGGCTACACTAGCCTCTGCTCAGTGGACAATTACGCCCACGGCCTGGTTGACGAGCCCTTAACATCTGAGACGATCATCGGGAATGCAAGGATGAACAGCCGTAGAATAAGAGATTTTATCCTCAAAATAGCCGGGGAATTGGAATGAGCATTCTCATAAAAAACGTGCTATGCAATGGAAAAATTACGAACATCTACATCGAGCAGAATTTGATATCTGAGCTAGGTGATGTGAATGTGGAGGCTGAGCACGTAATAGATGGGAAAGACAAGGCAGCCATCCCTGGCTTAGTTAACACACATACACATGCCGCCATGACCTTGTTGCGTGGCTATGCAGATGACCTGGCATTGCAGGACTGGTTGATTAATAAGATATGGCCTGTTGAGGCCAAGTTGACAGAAGATGATATCTACTGGGGCACGAAACTCGCATGCCTCGAGATGATCAAAACCGGCACCACGACCTTCAATGACATGTACTTCCACGGAGAAATCGCAGCTAAGGCTGTTGAGGAGATGGGTATTAGAGGCGTGCTCAGCGAGGTGTTCTTCGACCTGTTCGATGAGGCCAAAGGCGAGGTTGGAAGGAGGAAGGTGAAAAAAGGAATAGAAGAAATCAGGAGATTAAAAAGCGGTAGGGTCATTCCAGCTCTGGGCCCCCACGCCATTTATACCGTTTCAAACGAAGGGCTACAATGGTTAAAGGAATTTGCCGATGAAAACGATCTATTGATACATTTCCATCTGGCAGAAACGAAGAAAGAGAACGACGATTTCAAGTCCAAGTACGGAAAAAGACCAGTGTCTTATTTAGAGGAAATCGGCTTTCTAGGTGAGAATCTGGTTGCAGCTCACTGCGTATGGCTTAATAAGAAGGAGATCGAGATCCTGGCTAAACATAAAGTAAAGATATCTCACAACCCAATATCCAACATGAAGCTTGCCGTTGGTGCTACCTTGCCCTACAAAGACCTGAAAAGTGCCGGGTGCGTTGTATCACTTGGCACTGATGGCTGTGCTTCGAACAACAGCCTAGATATGTTTGAAACTATGAAGTTCGCTGCATTGGGGCAGAAGTTGTTTGCCAATGATCCCACGGTAATGTCTGCACTTGAAGTCTTTGAGATGGCAACGAAAAATGGGGGGAAGGCGATGAGATTGAGCATCGGTCAGATTAGGGAGAAAATGCTGGCAGACCTCGTTCTTTTGAACCTACGCGCACCCAGTTTCACTCCGAATCATAATCTGATAGCGAATATCGTTTATGCTGCGAAAGGTTCATGTGTAGAAACTACCATATGTGATGGCAAGATTCTGATGGAGGCATGCAAAGTTGAGGGTGAAGATGTCATTATGGATAAAGCCAGCGATGTGGCTGGGGAGTTGATCAAAAGGAGCTTGAAGGGGTGATTAAAAAATCTCACTATCTAATTCGATAACGTATCAATAACCTTTAAAATATAGAAAAGAAATATACAATAGAAATATCAATCAAATTAAGATACCAGAGGTTGAAGCATGAACGATGTGGACAAAATCATAATACAGGCCAAAGATCTGCTGAATAATGGAGAATTCGAAAAAGCTGCTAGGGTATTCGGAAAGGTGATAAAAGCTGCGCCTGACAACTCCACGGGGTATTTTGGAAAGGCTGAAGCGTCTATAGGCGTGTCGAAGTTCTCTATAGTTGAGGTTGCGCAGTTGTATAAAAAGGCCATTGAGCTCGAACCTGGCAATCCCTTCTACTACAAAAGCTATGGTGACTTCTGCCTGGATAACGGTCTGCTAACTCAAGCAGAAGAAGCTTATAATAACGCCATTAGACTCGATCCCGAAGCAGCGCGATTCTATTATTCAGATTTGGCTGTTGGATATTACAATAGTGGGGTACTCTTCCCTGAAAGGCAGTTGAATATGACGGAAGAGGACATAGCTAGAAAGGCCCTCAAGTACTCGCTAAAAGCCTTGAATATGGATGAAAAGAGGGCAATAGATATCCTTTCGAAAGGCTAGCGTTTACCTGATACGTAACGGTAGTTAAAAGATGAAGGATGAAGTTGGAGGTGACAATATGGGCGTTGATTTGAAAAAAATTTATGCAAAGGTAGCGGAAAGCAAACAGGCAAAGAAGAGGAAGGTATTTTTAAAGGTGAGCAACAGCGGTGTTGTTCTGGGTGTAAATGGAAATATAGAGAAGGTCGAAGATGCCGTGAAAAATCTCTATGCAAACCAGCGTGATGTAATAGATTTTTCTAAATTGGGCTCTACAGACCTGAGCAAATATCATCTCATAGTTGTTGGATCTCATGACAAGAAGGCTGCTTTGGCCGATAGATTCAAAAAATACATCGAGGAGGGGGGTTATCTCGTCACGACAGCCAGATGCCTTGATACAATCATTGCAGATATCTTTCCCGATATCATAGGCTATGATAAAACTGAGATGAAAGGCGGGGCCTTCAAAGGCGAAATTTCCAGTTTAGATCATCCTTTCATTAGAGGTGCCACTAAGAAGAAGGCATTGAAATTCTGGATAGAGGATAAATCCCATCCCATAAAAAAGGTAAAGTCTGGTATGCAAGAGCTTGTCACCTCCAAAAAGCTGGAGAAAAAATACGGCTCTGGAGCCTTGATTGTTGCCCTCAATCATGGCAGCGGCATGATCGTGCATATGTTGCCGAAACTGCATCCTTCCCGATCAAATGAGAATGGGCATTACGTGAGCGCCTATATCCTCTCGAACATCCTTGACGAGGCGGTGACAAAGGCGATTCCGGACGAAATTAGAACGCCTTCCGATGTGAGTCAAATGGCTTATGTGAACATGGTTATTATCGATGACCCTTCAAAGAAGTGCGTCTTCTGCAAAAGTACGTTCAAGGATTACGAAGGTAAGGTATTTAGATGCGGTCCATGCGGGATCCATTACCACGAGTTCTGCCTTGAGCAGCAAATGGCCCGGGAGGGTACATGTACTGGCTGTGGTAGGGTTATGATCTACGAAAAGTTCAAGGAAGCTATAAACGTAGCCGCTGCCCCGCAGACTTTCCAACCTCCTGCCCCACCGCCAGAGACTGAAGAGAAGGAGGAGGAGGAGCCGCCACCACCGCCACTTGAGTAACGAGCCTAAAGAAGTTTATCTATCTTTGAGGATAGGGTTTCGTAATCTGATACGCCCAAATGTTCGTAGGCGATATCCCCTTCCTTATCAACGATCACCAATACTGGGACTGCTGAGATTGAATAATCATTCTGGACACTATTATCAAGATCTATTGCATATATCCAGTTATCACCATATTCGTCCTTGAACCATCTCAGCTCATCCTCTGTATCATCCTCTAGGATGTCTATCGTTATTATCACCACTTTGTTACTATCATAATTGGAGAATACATCTTTCAAATGTTCCATCTCCTTGATACAGCCTGAGCAGTTGACGAACATAAAATCCAAAACAACAACCTTACCCAAATAATCGGATAGACTGAATGCGTCTCCATCTATTGAGGTCAATGTAAAATCAGGTGCAGGCTCAAGTTCTTCCCCATCTTCTCCATCCTCGCCATCAAGGCATCCAGATATTAACGAAGTTAAGATCAATCCTAATGTGATTCCAAGGATTATGAGTTTTTTCATGTTCATACACCCGGGATTGAAATATATGTTTTCTATATTAAAACTTTGTGCCGATGTCTGAATCAGAACTTTTCTATTTTATGGCACATTGAAGAGAAAGAAATAAATGGTGCATTTATTATCTCCTCCCGTGTTGGAAACTCACAATCATCGGTAGAAAAGGTGTAGATTTGGAGACAGCTCTTGTTCTATGCGAAGGAAATTTCGGGAATTATGTGGGAAAAACAGCCAACGGGCTCGTTCGTTACTCTGAGAGGTTCAAGATCCTAGGTATAATAGACAGCACAAAAGCAGGGAAAATGGCGCATGAGGTGGTGGAAGGCGCCAAGGAAGGCATCCCAATATTCAAGAATCTAGGCGATGCCCTATCTAATTTGGGGGAATGCCCCAACAATCTCATCATAGGTGTAGCCACAATTGGCGGAAAACTACCTCCCGATTTCAGACCAGTCATAATCGAGGCCATTAAAAACAATGTCAACGTTATAGCAGGGCTTCATGAATTCTTATCCATGGATAGTGAATTTTCGAGACTAGCAAAGGAATATGAAGTAGAGCTTGAGGATGTTAGAAAAGAACCTCCTCTAAAGAAGTTGCATCGCTTTGCCAATCTCTGTAACTCTCTCCCGGCGATTAGGATACCGGTTTTAGGAACCGACAGTTCCATAGGGAAGAGAACCACTGCGATAGAGCTCAGTAAGGCTCTGAACGAGAATGGTGTGAGGGCTGTCTTCGTTACCACTGGCCAAACAGGCATTCTTCAGGGTTTCAGGTACGGCGTGGCCATAGATTCGATACAAGGTGATTACATAGTTGGAGAGCTGGAATACGCGATAATGAACGCCTATGAAAATGAAAGGCCTGATGTGATAATAATCGAGGGCCAGGGCAGCATCAGCCATCCTGTATATGTGTGCGGGACAAGAGCCATAATCACAGCCTCCCAACCCAACGGTATAATACTACAACACGCACCAGGGCGGAGGCACAGGAACATCAGAAAAGACGAGTTAAGACTTCCGATGCCTGACTTGGAAAAGGAGATAAAGATGCTGGACATGTTTTCAAATACAAAGGTCATGGCTATCACTATAAACCATGAGAATATGACCGATGAAGAAATCGAAGAGGCTGTAAAAGAGTACGAGAAAAGATTTGGGATACCGTGCTGTGACGTGTTTAGGCACGGGTGTGTAAAGCTTGTGGACAGGATCAGGGATGTTTTTTTTAAATAACCTAGGTTATCTTCTGAAATCATGCCAAAAAATCAGTTTTGAACGTATAAGCGCAAACTATATGAATGATATTTGTAATAACGTATACTGTCCCCGGTCCCAACTAACCCTTCCTCGCATAATATTTCGCGGCTATCTGACCCGAATTTTATTTTGGGATTGGGGGCACATCCTTCTATGAAAACCGTATCAAAGCGTATTTTGGCGTGTTAAAACTCCACAATTACTCCAAATCCCGCCCCATCAAACGGTACAAGATATCCCTTCTCGAAGGTAAAACCCCCATTCGTATGGTCATCGATCAGCGAAAAATGCGAGTCCAAATCTGCATACTGGACATTTTCATGGGAGAGTGCAAAATGGAGTCCCGCTGTGATGGAAACCCTATTCTCGCTCATGCACCCAACCATGGTCTTTAACCCATTCTTCTCTGCAATCCTATTTATTTCAAGAGC
>JAZGAR010000026.1:0-2028 GCA_036475875.1 Thermoplasmata archaeon | reverse complement strand
AAAGCCGATGGCACCGCATCTCCAGCGTTGTCAAGGGCTTGCGGTAAATTACTACAGCTGCACCCTTGACGCCTTGGATCTGCAGCACCCTCGACTTTTGCAACGTTAGGGTTAGGTCTTTCCCTTTTCTGCCCGCTCAGCAGAAAGGGGAAAGACGTTTTCCTCTGCGATCTCCCTCCGGGGCGTAGGCCCTACGGGCCGGAGGCTGCGTCTCTAGTCCCGCTTCCAGCGGGATGGGCGGTGAGATATAGATCTAATCCCATAGCAAAAGGTTGACACAAATATAGGCGGATAAATCTTAAGATCTTTGTCCAGTGAGAAGGACTCGTTCTTCCAAGAGGCAGTAATAGAGAAAAAGGCTGTTGTGTGTCAAGTTCAAATGCCATGCATCATACGTTATGCCGTGGTTGAGGTCTTTTTGTGCATTTCGTAGAGGGAGTCAGGCATTGAAGGCCAGAAGTCCTCGTTAAAATGCTCATTTTACCAAGTAATTGCCAATTTGGCTCCAAATTTTGGATTAGGCCTGACCAAGATGACGCTTTACTCTGGATTACTCATCCCGATTCTGTGGAATATACACCTTAAGGGCATGAGCGCCAGAGAGATTCAAGATATTGCCGATAAAGCAGCCAAAAAAAACCTGAAAGAAGATCCTGGAAATATGTTTAAGTTGCTTCAGAAACATTTACCCATTATCCCAGCAAGTTCTCTAAAGCCAGATTAAGATTGACAGCGGTATTCACTTATGGTATTCTTGCAATATCATACTAATTAGGGGCATTTATTATGAATACTCAAAAGATTGCTATTACAGTGCCTAATAGCCTGATATCAATGGTTGATGAGATAAGCCGAAGAAAAGGGGTATCCAGAAGCAAGTTTATCTCTGGCGTGCTCCGTGAAAAGGTATTGGATGAAAAGGATCGGCTATTAAAGGAAGCTTATGATAGGATTTTTTCAGACGATTTGGTGAGAAAAGAACAGATCGATACAGCCGAATGGTTTGCAGGGGCTGACACTAATGAGGGTCAGAGATGGTAATTCGAAAAGGTTCAGTCTATTGGATTGACTTTTCACCTGGGAAGGGCTCTGAACCTGTGGGCAGAAGGCCAGGACTTGTGGTCCAGAACGATGTCTTAAATGACAGCAGGCTCAACACTGTAATTGTTCTCGCCATAACTTCGACTATGAAATACGGCGAATTGCCTGGCAATGTTGTTTTGAGAAAAGGGGAGGCAAATCTCCCGAAAAGATGTGTGGTAAATGTAACCCAGATCAAATCCGTTGATAAAAGAAGTTTAAAGGAGAAGATTGGAACGCTTTCAGAAAAAAGAATGGCGGATGTATATGAAGGAATGAAACTAGTCATGAGTATCCCATGATATGCTTGCAATTCTGTCTAGTCCAATTAATCGCTCACTGCTTTACGCGCTCAATCTTTCTCCGCAGACGTATTGTTCACCCAATGGAATTCTGCTTTGTTTACCCCGTTTACCCCGCTCGCCCTGTGAAATTCACGATAGTGAGAGCTTGCCCAGTTGAATTTCCCGTAGGGAACCCTATTCAACAGGGCGGGCGTATTTCACTAGGGTAGGTATGGAATATCGGACTGGGGTTAAATTTTCACGGCTGGTGAAACGGCGCAGCCGATTTAACTGGGGCCTGACCCGTATTTCTTTTAACATATTCACCAATCGACTATTCTACCAGTTAACCAAGAATAAGTTGGTTCTGAACCAACGGTTTCGCTTACAACCACCCAGAGGTTGCTCCTGCTGGGGCTAAAGGAAGAAAATGTTTGACAATTCGATAATCATAAGCCAATATTTTGGTATATATTCAAAAGGCAAGATGTTCCCTCACATCTCTTTCGTTTAAGGAGGTTTATAACATGCAAAGAATAATTATTGATAAGAATATTAGACACGGCAAACCTGTTATAAGAGGTACGAGAGTTCCAGTGGACATTATTCTTGGTTCCCTGGCCGGTGGCATGTCATACTAGGAGATTTGCGACGATTATGAAAT
>JAZGAR010000025.1:0-2503 GCA_036475875.1 Thermoplasmata archaeon | reverse complement strand
GTCGGCCCAGCTGAGCTTTTGATCGCCTTCGGATTCAAGCTCTATTTTCCTGAGAATCATGCAGCATTGCTGGGCTCAACGAGAACGAGCAATGATTACATACCGATTGCGAATGCTGCAGGTTATTCCCCCGACATCTGCTCATACCTCACAAGCGATGTGGGCGCCTTTCTCAAGAAGGAGACCCCACTGAAAAGAGCTTACAAAATTGAGTCCATACCAAAACCAGATGTTTTGGTCTACAACACGAATCAATGCAGGGATGTTCAGGAATGGCTTTCCTACTATTCAAGAGAATTTGCGGTTCCGATTTTGGGTGTAAACGCTCCAAAGGGTGTGGATGTTTTAGAGGAGCATCATATCATGGATGTGGAAGCGCAATTGAAGGCCATGATCGAGCCCTTGGAAAAGATATCCGGAAGGAAATTCGAACCAGATGCTCTGAGCGAGACGATCAGGCTCTCCCTGGAGGCTACCAAGCTTTGGGAAGAAGTCTTGGACACAGCATCTAATGTCCCCTCTCCTTTGACCTTCTTCGACGGTACGGTCCACATGGGGCCAATAGTCGTGATGAGAGGCCTTTTGAAGGCTGTGGACTATTACAGGGAATTGAAGGCCGAGATGGATGAAAGAATACAGAATGGCATTGCCGCCGTTGAGGGTGAAAAATTCAGGCTGTATTGGGATGGAATGCCGATATGGGGAAGGCTTAGGGCATTGTCAGAACAATTTTTACAGCTGAAAACTTGCATCGTTGCCTCCACATATTGCAATAGCTGGATATTCGATTCTTTCGATCCCTCTGATTCATTCTACAGCATGGCAAGGGCCTATACGGAAATATTCATCAACCGCTCCGAAAGAATCAAGGAGCAATACATTGTTGAGATGGTGAAAAAGTTCAGGATAGACGGTATAATATTCCACGATTCAAAGACTTGCCCCAACAACTCGAACGCCAGATACGGCATGCCCGCGCGAATTCGAGAGAAAATGGGCATACCAACACTGATCATAAGCGGTGATTTGAACGATTTAAGGTGTTACTCTGATGTGCAAGCAAAGACCAACATAGAAGCTTTCATAGAGCAATTGGAGGAAGGCTAGGTGGTGAAAAATCTCTTTGGGGGTGTGGATGTGGGTGCATCCACAACAAAGGCCGTTATTATCGATGATAGTGAAAGCATTCTAGGTTTCTCTGTTAAAAAAACCACGACTAGCCTCGAGGGATTGGCCAAAGAAGTGTTTGATGAAGCCGTAGCCTCATCCAAAATTTCTAAGGATGACGTGAAGAACGTTGTGGCAACAGGTTACGGCAGGGAAAATGTGAAGTTCACGGATGAAATGAAGACAGAGATCAGTTGCCATGGTAAAGGTGCATATCATTATCTTAAGCATCTGAATTGTCACATGGCGATCGTGGATATCGGGGGCCAAGACAACAAGGTAATTAAGTTGGACAAGAACGGCAAGATGCTCAATTTCAAGATGAACAGGAAATGTGCAGCTGGGACCGGAGCCTTTTTGGAGGAAATCGCCCACAAACTCGATGTTCCAATGGAGAATCTAAATGACTTGGCAAGAAAGGCCACAAAGGATATTGAGCTTGGCAGTTACTGCACAGTCTTCACCTCCACAGAGATTCTGGAAAGGATTAATGCGGGCGAAACCAAGGAGAACATGGTCAAGGGTGCCTTTATTTCGGTGGTGAAGAGAATCCTAGAAATGGAAACTCTGGAAGGTGTAGTTGTTATTACAGGGGGTGTTATCGCCTACAATCCCTTGATAGGCGAGATATTGGAAAAACAGTTAAATGTTGATGTCCATATACCTCCAAATCCTCAAATCATCGGGGCGTTTGGTGCCTCTCTCATGGCGAAGGAGCGGTTCACCAGCCAAGAGTGCGATTGAGAAGGCGAAGATCCAAGTAAGGGACTTCAGGAAACGATATAGTCAGGTGAGATAGAAATGGTGACATGGCTCAACTTGGGAGAGATTTTAAGGGTAAATGCCAGGAAATACAGGAAAAAACTCGCTGTAAAGGACTCAAAAAGGCAGATGAGCTTTTATGAATACAACACCAGGGCAAATCGGTTGGCTAATGGCCTGCTAGGAATGGGTCTAGGAAAAGGTGATAGGATAGCTGTTATCTCCTGCAACTGCATTGAGTTCATGGAAGTTTACGCAGCTGCTGCTAAGTCAGGCATAGTGGTGGTGCCCATCAATTGGCGCCTCCCCCCGAAAGATATGGAATATATCATCAACAATTCAGATGCAAAAGGCGTGATCGTGGCAAAGGAGTTCGTGGGCAATGTGGAATCCATTAGAGCTAATCTCAAAAAAGTGGCTCCAAAGAATTACATAATCATCGGCGAGGAAAAGCATGAGGGTTACATGAACTTCGAGGATGTTGTTTCTTCGGGTACAGATACCGAGCCAAACGTAAAAGTAGAAGGTAAGGACACCTGGATACTGCTCTACACTTCAGGCACTACAGGCACGC
>JAZGAR010000024.1:0-7967 GCA_036475875.1 Thermoplasmata archaeon | reverse complement strand
CATTGGTGTTATATAACACTAGTGTTAACACTGATGAATAATAAGATCCCAGTTAGAACCTATCAGCAATATATTCCAGGCCAGACTTGAATATGCTCTCCCGTCGAACAACTTAAATTTTCAAGTGCATTAATCTCCTTTTTTCCGTAGCCATAGCTTCTGGGTTGTAACGCACCTGAGTTGCCGCAATTTTCTTTCCCTTCCGAACAATGAAATCTAGGTTTCGTATCGGTAAAAAAGAGATTTTGAGAGGTTCTTCCCCACCCTACCATAACTAACAAATATCCTCCCCGCCACAACTACGCAGATGTTAGAAGGGAATGAAGACAAACCTAAGAACACCCGAGAAGATATTTCCAAAGTGGTACATAACGGATCTTCTTGTTTTCTATCTTCTCCTTATCCTCATAATCAAACGTGATGACCATTGCCTCCTTTAATCCAAATTCGCTCATGCATTTCACAAGGGCTTTGATCTCCCTTTTTTTCGTGTCCATTGCTTCGGGATTGTAGCATACCTGGATTGCCGTAATTTTCTTTTTATCCCTAACAATGAAATCCACTTCTTCCTGGAAGCGGGATTTCCAATAATAGGTATCCCTCTTCCTTCTCAACAATTCAACAGCAACCGTATTCTCACAGATTCTACCCATATTCTCAGTCCCTGAGAGATTGGCAAAACCGCTATCAACACAATATATTTTCCTTGGATATTGCATCTGGTCTTTGATCTTGTATGAAAAAATCGTGTTATCAAAAAACAAAAAGGCGTTCTTCATATGTCTGAAATACTGGATTAAAGTAGGGGTTGAAATCTTTATACCTCGGCTTTTAAAATATCGTGTCATCTTGCCAAAAGAAAGTAGATTGGATACATTGGCTGCACAATAATTTGATAGTTCCTCCATGACATTCTCGTTTCTAATCTCGGCTCTAGATAAGATGTCCCTTGATACGATATCTGTGAAAAGCTGGGATAGCATGATGTCCTTCTGAGATCCGAGCACCACTTCGGGAAACCCCCCATGTGTCATGTATTCCTTTAAATGTTTTTTAATCAAAGATTCCTGTCTTTCCGTTAATGTTTTATCTTTTACTTTAAACTCTTTAAATGCCAAAAACTCTTTGAAACTCAACGGGAGAACAACTGTCGAAAGATGCCTTCCGGTCAATAACTGTGCATAATCCTGACTTAAAAGATTTGCAGACGATCCACTGACAAAGATCTTGATCTTTCCTTTAAATTCATCATAAATACTTCTAACAAATTTCTCCCAACCCACAATTCTTTGAACTTCGTCCAAGAATAAATACACTTTCTCGTATTTTTTAAGCAATTCCTCGGCATATATAAATTCCACAATATCGTTGAAATACTCCTCTTTTAACGGAAAAAGTCTCCTGTTCTCGAAATTTATATATATTGTTGAATTTTTAGAAAGATTTTTTATAATCGAGAACATGAAAAAAGTTTTTCCTGCTCTTCTTGGTCCTACAATGTCGGTTATGGCCTCTTGATTTACATACGAATTCAACTCTCTTGTTTTGACTTTTGGTAATTCGGATTCCCAATACCCATTTATTACTTTTTCAATTCTTTCGTCCATACTCATCTATATGTATATATCATTAAATATATTTAACGATTTTGGTATATATCGATAAACCTGATTAACGATAGGATAGATACTGTTTTATTAAAATCGATTATTAAATGTATCCCCCGATAGGGGTGCGGTTTTTGGTAAAAATACTGCACTTTGAGGGTATACTGCTTCAACTAAACATATATACCTGTCAACTCCAAATATTCCCAATGTTCCCCTTAATTCCATAATTGAGGCCTTTCCTCACCCCACCATAACCAACAAATATCCTCCCTGCCATAACTGTTTGGATGTTAGAAGGGCTTGCGGGCAAGGTTCAAACCTATGCTGTGCAGATCATCGTGGTCGTGATCGTGATCACGATCCTATTTTCTGGTTTCTTACCATCTATAAAGGTCTTGACCAATTGGGAGGAATTTTATCCGGACAACGAAGTATTAAAGGATTTGAACCGGGTGAACACCAATTTCGGCAGGGCATCGAAATACCATTTTGTGTATGCTGAGGCGCTGGGCAATGAAGATGCCTTATCCCCGAGTGCGTTAAGGGAGCAGTACAACATAACCCTAGAGGCGGAGAACGTAACAGGCGTGGAGGATGTGGTGAGCGTTGCGGAGTTCATAAATCTCGGCTGTTTATTCGTCTACAATGATACGAAAAATATTCTGAATGCTTCCGATGGTGAGATCGAGATCATTAAAAACCTTGCCGTTTCGATATATAATGGTAATTTTACAGGAGAACTACCCCTAGATATCGACATGGAAGAGGTTCAGATGCTCATGGCTACCCTTCTCCCATCCGATTTCGACCCAGTTAATCCCAGGGCCAATGCCACGCTCATAATTATAATGATATACGGAAACTACGACGAACCTTCATACAAGAAAATCAGCCTGAAGGTAAGAGATGCCATAGATAGGATGGATTTAGAGCGTTTAAAAGTCGAGCAAACTAGCAATGCTTTGCTCACCTATGAAGTAGATCAGACGGTATGGGACACCACCCTGATTCTAGGCCTGGCGATTTTTATACTGATAATAGTCCTTCTTGCCATAAGCTTTAGGGATTACACCTATGTTTTGTTACCCATCATTACCCTCATCGTAGTTGCAATATGGACTTTTGGCACCATGGTCCTGTTAGGGGTCGAGTTCACGGTTGTCGAGGTGGCTATACTGCCACTTGTGGTGGGGCTCGGAATAGATTACTCGGTGCACATATCAAGGAGATATCAGGAAGAGCTAAAAAAGGGAAGGGATGTTTCCTCGGCTTTAACACAATCAGTTAAAAAGGTTGGCTCGGCATTGTCTCTAGCCGTTGCAACCACCATAATCGCGTTCTTCTCCAACGTTTTTTCCGAGATAACACCCATCAGAAATTTTGGCATCCTCGTTGGTTTAGGAATCTTTTATGCGTTCTTTCTCACCTTGACTTTCCAATGTGCGGCAAGGTACATTTTGGATACTAAAAAAGGGGGGAAGGTCAAGGGAAAGAGGAGGAAGGAACCCCGTGTCTTAGACAAAGGTATGACTTTTGGGGCTCTCACGGTTAAACGCCATCCCATACCGGTAATAGCCATAGTTCTTGTCCTCACGATTCTAGCGCTCTATTCCTCTACATTCGTTGAAACCGAGTTCAGCTTGGAAGATTTCGTGCCTGAAGATTGGCCCACAATGAGAACCACCAATCTCATACGGAATCAGTTCGCATCTGCTAGTTATACCCAGGAGTATATACTCATACAAGGTAACATATCAAGACCAGAGATTATCGATAACATCGCTGAGATGGAGAACAACATCGCTGATGATACGCACGTGGTTAGAGTGAATTTGGCTGGAGAGGAAAGAGTGAAGTTGGAGAGCGTAAGGAAATTCATGGCCGATGCCATACAGCGCAATCAAAGCCTAAAAGAGGGTTTCAACCTAACAGCGCAGGGCACACCGAATGAAAACTGCACTGACAACGATATTCAGGGAATTTTTTATTATCTATACACGAACCAAACCTATCAGGATAAGGTCAAATCAGTACTTTACTACAATACAGATGAAAATAGGTTCAATTCCACGGTGATAAGGATCTTTGTTTCTGCGAAAGGAACCTCAGAAGCGAGGATTGTATACACGCAATTGAGGGACGACATCGTAAGTTCCGAAGGCACAAAGACGAGGATTACAGGTGAGACCATAATCGTCATCACGACCATAGATTCGTTCCAAAGAAGCCTGATGGTAACCACCGCTTTTTCTGTGATTTTATCAGCAATCGTACTCATGGTGGTTTACAGAAACCTATTGCTTGGCCTCATAGCTGTTGTGCCTGTTGCCATCTCCACGATTTGGATATTGGGCACCATGGCGCTTCTCGGTATCTCCATCAACGTTTTTACTATCATGGTCACGGCATTAACCATTGGCCTTGGCATAGATTATTCGATACACATCATCGAAAGGTTCAGAGAGGAACGCAAAAAACTTAGCCCGCAAAAATCCATGCAAATCACAATTGAACGCACAGGTTCCGCGATATTCATCTCCGCGCTCACCACGATCTGCGGTTTTGCCGTGCTTTTACTGTCTCCCATGCCCCTGACCCAGCATTTTGGGATAATAACGGCTGCAACGATCGTTTTCAGCTTTGCTTTGGCAGTGTTCGTGCTTCCCATAATACTCGTCGCCTGGGCTTTGACTTTGGATAGAAGAAAGAGTTCAAGGTGAAGTTCTGCCCTGCTCCATTCTCTAAGCACTATATAACGACAATATCAACCCTTTGATTCTATTTCCCTCTCCCTACCGATATAAGCCAAATATATCCCAGGCAATATCAAAAACCCACCAATGATGGTGAATTGTGGTGGAACTTCGTTTAGAAGGACAAATGCAAGAATCGAGGCCCCTATAGGTTCCCCTAAAAGGCTCACGGATATTACCTGCGCCTTTACGTATTTGAGCGCGTAATTGTAGAGGGTATGGCCAAAGATCGTTGGAATGATGGCCATCAAGATGAAAAGCAGGTACTCCTTTGGCGGTTGGGGGTAAAGTGGTTCCGAAATGATTATACATGCCAGTAACAGACATATCGTGCAGATACTGTAAACGATAAAGACGTAAGGGACGAGGGGAACGCTTTTCCTGGTCTTTCTACCGCCGAGGATGTAAGTCCCTGCGGCAATACTGCCGATAAGGGCGAGGATATCTCCCCTGAAATTCGAGCTCCCCAATCCTAAATCGCCAATAGAAAGGACGATAATGCCTCCGAAGGCGATAATTATCCCGATATAGCCGATGGTCTTCAATTTTTCCCTGAACACGTAATGAGCGGCAATGGCCACAAACAAGGGGTGGGAAGTGACCAATATAACTGAGCTGGCCACAGATGTTTCTTTGAGAGAGGTGATCCAGGTGGCAAAATGAAGCGCCAGAATCATGCCAATACCGGTCATAATAATTAAATCGTTCTTTTTGATCCGCTTAAAGGCATCGAGATTCCTGTCTACGACTAAAGGAAGGAGAATTAAAGAAGTAATCCCCATTCTATAAGTAGCTATGACCAAGGGATGGGCATCGCTCCATTTTATGAAGATCGCGGAAAAGGATACTGCGATCACCGCGATGAAGATGGCCACATTGTTAAAATTTTGATGTGAATCTGAATTCGAGTCCCCCATGATAATAGATAATAGAGCGGAGGTATTTAATTGTATATTCGGGAGGCAATACCTCAAAACTATCTTGTTACCCCAAATGCCCTTACCCGCTCATAGTTCTTTGGATTCTTTTCAAAATATTCTCTAACAGGTTCGAGAATTTCTGTTAGATATTGTGCTGTGGAATTCTTTAAATCCTCAGGATGCAATTTTCCCGAACTGAAAACTTCTTCCAGCTTTGCATAACTGTTGATCTGCAGATCCCCTCCGAATTTCTCAGGCCTGGATATCGTCATCTGATCTATCGTATTGAATATAATGAATTTACATATTTCTATTATCGGATTATCAGCGATTTGACCCTCTGGACAATAGGCTTTCTTTACCTTCCTTGCTATCTCCTTGGGCGAGTCATGGACGAATATCGAATTTTCAGGGCTGGATTTTGACATCTTCGCCTCTATCGGGTCCATTCTTCCCCCGCCCTGAATTCCAGAAAGTAAAGGTGTATGAATGGCCACAACCTTCTTCCAGCCCAACTTTTCAGAAACATCCCTTGCAAGCATATGGGCCTTTCGCTGATCCATACCTCCCAAAGCAACATCCACATTTAGAGTGAAAATGTCTGCTACCTGCATTGCAGGATAGATCAACTTGGAGGCGTCCATCTCGGCCTCGTCCTCTTTCCTCCCCATGATCGTGAGGGTTCTCTTTATCCTCGAAAGTGAGCTTTTCTTGGAAATCCTTAAGACCTTTTCCCAGTAATCCATGCTGTCCAAGAGATCTGACGCGTAAACAAATTCCAATTCCTTTGACTCCACACCAAATGCCAAAAAGCAGTCCTTGATGTACTCTGCACAAACCCGAATGTTCTGAATGTCACCACCCAATTTGTCGTTGAGGTAGGCATGCCAGTCAGCAAGAAGAACAGTGACCCTAAACCCCGAATTCAAAAGGTCTCTAACCTTATCGAGAGGAATTTTCCAACCCACGTGCACAAGGCCGGAAGGTTCAAAGCCGATATAAGCGGAAGGTTTCTCCTTCCCCTCCAATATGGCTTTCAGTTCATCTTGGGTAACTATCTCCTCTGTATTGCGGATTATCCTCTCCAAACTGGGCATGCTCTTCACGGTGGGAGGTATAAATATAGATGTAAAAGAGAGTTTTGGTTTGGGCAGTGAACTTGAATTTTCGGGAAGGTTTAAAAGGAAGAAAAGCCATATAGGTTGCGGGTGTGCCTGAAAGTAGAGGTGATTTGAGTGAGAAAATTCGCAACTGAGCTTAGAGGAAAGACCGTGATGACGAACGATGGACAAATCCTGGGGATGATCGAGAATTTCATCGTTGATACAGCAACGGGTGAGCTGCATCACGTGCTCGTTATTCCAGCAGAGGAAATCGAGCCCAGACTTTACAAAACAGATGCTCAGGGAAGGCTTGTTCTGCCCTTCCAGAATATGAGAGCAGTGAGAGATGTTGTGGTAATGGATCTCTTGAAGTAATTAACAATCACAAAATTGGATACACACCAAATATTATGCCCTTTTCAATTCGAACTTTTCAAAGTGGAACGAAATATCCAAGCTTTAACCTATAAACTTTCGATTTATGTTTCAACCACTGTAAACCATTTAGGTGAACCTATGAAAACATTCATAAAATGGCTCAGGGAGATTTCAAAGAAGGACATCTCTCTGGTAGGAGGAAAAGGAGCCAGTTTGGGAGAATTAACCAAACTTGGCCTCCCTGTACCTGAGGGTTTTTGCATCACAGTCCATGCATACAGAGATTTTATTAAAGAGTCAGAGGATGAAATCCTAAGCATAGCGAATTCTATTGAAATAGATAATCAATCCGATTTACAACTAAAAGCTCAAGATATCCGTAAAACCATATCGAAAAATGAGATACCAGAAACGATATCAAAGGAGATTATTGAAGCGTACAAAAAATTGGCTGGTAACTTGAATCTTCCTGTGGCTGTACGATCATCTGCTACAGCCGAAGACCTACCCCAGTCCAGTTTCGCAGGACAACACGAGACCTACCTGAATGTAGTTGGTGCTGAGCATTTTCTTCATAAGGTAAAGGAATGCTGGGCTTCCTTGTGGACTTCAAGGGCAATTCATTATCGAGGGAAACGAGGCTTTGACCATTCAAAGATAGCGATGTGTGTCGTGGTTCAAAAGATGGTCTCGCCTTCTATCTCTGGCGTAATGTTCACCTACAATTCAATGAAAGGCAGCAATGATGAGATCGTGATCGAATCGACTTTTGGGTTGGGTGAGGGGCTTGTTGCAGGTATCGTAACTCCTGATAGCTTCATAATCAATAAACAGGAACTCAAAATCAAGAATAAAAGGATAGCTGAGAAGGAGATGATGATCATCCCATCCAAGGATGGCACTGCCCAAACCAAAATACCAAGGGAGAGACGATCTGTTTCAACCCTCTCTGATAAAAAGATTCTTGAATTGGCGAAGATCGGATTGGAAATAGAGCAACACTATAAAACACCCCAAGATATCGAATGGTGTCTCAGCCAAGATGGGTTTCACATCCTGCAGTCAAGGCCTGTAACTGGCATCGGGAGAGTATTCCCCAAATTAAGCGAAAAGGAATTGGAGGGTCTTGAAGGTGAATGGACAAAATCGCCTCTTGATGAGAGGGTTTCGGAACCTCTCACTCCCTTCACCTGGTCCATAACT
>JAZGAR010000023.1:0-3478 GCA_036475875.1 Thermoplasmata archaeon | reverse complement strand
TCCGTTCTGGCTCATTTTCTAATCGTTGGGTTTGGCTTAGTTCCTGGACGATGGTAATAAAATAAGTTTTTCAAGCCTTAAAACGTCATTTTCAGGGTCAAAATTGCCAGTATAAGAGGCAGCTGATTCCAGAAGTTCATAAGTTCCATTTCCCCCAAGCACTTGCCGCCCTTTTACTTTAAAGCATAGCCTATCCTTTTAGGACAAATCTATCGATCTGCCTTAGATGGTTTATACCCGATCATCTGACCTCTAACCTCTGACCATGCCCTCTGCCCTCTGGTTTTTTTGGGTTTGCTATGGTCTTTAGGATAAAGTTTTTGGAAATTAATCTTGTAGGTTGTTGTTTTTCAGCTGGTTTTAAATCGACAATCGTCAATCAACAATCTTCAATCCTATAGACATGCCCGGGTATACAATGCCGATTTGCTCTTGGCATCTTATTGATCCTTAAAAGGGTGATTTCGACCTCAAAATGGTGGTTCTAAGCCTCAAATAAGCACATATTTAGTAAATATTCGGTTAACACGTGGTTTGTAGAATGTCAAGGAGTACAGAGTATTTCTTTAAAGGTAAGAGTGAGAGGGAATAGGAAGATATCTTTTTTGGGAAGAGAAGGCGAATTATTAATATCAAGCTTTCCACGTCCTTTAGTTTGTCCCACATATACCCAGTTAGCAGCTTTATAGGAAGTCCCTTGGAAACGTTGAGATTCCACGAATGTTTCCAAGAGGACTGGTTTATAGCCATAAGTACTTCCCCAATCCAGTGGGATACGTTTGGCGACAATAGCAAGGAGTTTGGAAGCGAGGTTTTTTGATTTTACCCATGGAAGGATGAGAAAGCGAGCATTATTGACGATAAGGTTAAGGCGTTTTTGTCTTTGGTCGTGGTCCCAGCCGATGAAATTGTCTCTTGGAAGAATTTTCCAAGCAGCAGCAGCAAAGGCAAATAGAGCCAGAATCTGCCCTTTTGACATGGCAAAATACCGCAATTGAGCCCCCGACAATGGTGTGTAACCAAGATAGTGATATCGGTGAATGTATTCTCTAAAGAGGGAAGATTTTGCTTGGCCGCTCACCACTTCCAGATGAAGATTGGGAAGAGCTTCCACTGGAGCAGTAATGGGAGTTTTGGGATTGGTGAGATCGGATATTTGAATGCGCGGGCGGTACTTTTCGTGGCGATATGTTGGAGGTGGTAAGGTTAGAAGTCCATCTTTTTGCATTCGAAGCAATGCTACGCGGCAGCTCATATCCTTTAGGCCGCCATCGGGTTTATACCACCCGAGGGTCTTACAAACAAGGCGGGAGATATGTGCGCGTGTCCTTTGTGGGTCATAGGCTATGATCCCATGTATCGTTTGAAGCTCTTCTTTGGTGAAATTTCTTCCACAATATCGGAATTCAGATATATTATTCACGAGGAGTCCTTGATTTCAGGTTCAAATGAAAGAGTCTTCAGTTGCTCCCGGGACATATTCCATGGCAGGAAAGATTGGATATTATCCGGGACATTGCCTTGATTAGCAGCACAGGCTTCAAGGAAGGCCGTGAGCCATAACCTGGGGTTTATATTCCTAAGAATAAGGGTTTGGAATATGCTGAATAAGATTGCGGTCAGGTGTCCGCTCCAGATGGCTCCTGAGCCATAAAAATTCTTACGACCTACGACTGGTATACGTTCCATTCGTTCTGCTGTATTGTTGTCCATGGGGATCTCAGGATGATCGACAAAAACCGTGAGTCCTTCCCAATGGGCTTTGAGGCTTTCAAGGACTTTTTTGCAAGCAGGGCCTATGCCTTTTGTTTCGAGTTGGGAATCCCGGGTGTTGGCCATCTGCTCCACAGCATCTCTGAGGTCATGGTCCCTTTCAACAAAGGATTCGGGTTGATCTAAGACTTGCAGTCTGAGATTGTTCAAGTGATAGAGGTTACCGATGTCATTGACCCATTTCATGGCCCATATTTCATGTTGAGGCCGGTCTTTTGCAATACCAAGAAAATCACGTCTCACATGGGCCCAGCAAAAGGCCAGGATAATGTTGATGCCTTTAACAAAAGCCTTGTATGCGGAATAGCGATCCACAACGAGAATGCCCTCAGTTACCGTATCAAAATGCGCTTTTGGGACTTTTGCAGAGCGACTTTGATCAAGGATATAGACCACAGTTGAGGGGGAAATGAAAACCCACATATACCATCTATAACCCACTTTGCCTTCTACTGTGGTAAAAACAAGCCAACGAGTTTCATCGGCATGCCACCTGTCTTCTTCAGTATTTTTGGTGACGATGGCCTCATAGATGGGAAAGAAAAGAGGGGCGATGGCCTTCAAGCCATCTGTTATGGTACCCTGAGCTAGGTCAAAGTTATGGGTCTTTAGAGCAGCTAAAAAACGGTATGTGGGGCGCATGGAGTAAAACTTGTCCAATAGCACGTCCACCCAAACCGATATGCCATAGATGCCCTTGGGTATAAGCTTAGGAGGGGGTGGTGCGGTCACGATTCCAGGCACGGCACCGCAGGTGCAGGCAGGCTTATAACTTTTACGTTTGATTACCCTGCGGTGAGCTTTTACTTCGATCTCTATCTGTTCGGAGTCTTCGGTTTCAGGAAAAGGCTCAAATGGAAGGCCACAGGCGGGACAGTGGCATTCGCTTTCCGGTATGTCATGATATTCCTCTTGTACAGGCAAATGGGAGTAGTCCCTACGACGGTGACCTTTACTTCCAGGTTGTTGGCCACGCGGCTTTTTTTTACCGTTGTCGTTGGGTTTGGGTGAGTCTTGTTTACTTTGCCCTTTTTCAGATTTACGACCGAAAAGTTGTCGTTCTCGAAGGCGCAGCTTTGCCTGCAATTCAGCGATCTCTTGTTTTAATACGGTTTCTCGTTCAACCGCCTTTTGATGCATTTTGCGCCAGTAACCATTTTCACAGCGCAGTGTCGAAAGCTCGACATGAATAGGACAATTTGAACAGGGGAGCTCTCGCCAAGTAGTTGGAAGAGGTTGAAATGAATTATCGAAACTGGAAGATTTGTCGAAATCCAGAACCGTTAGGCTGTCAATTTCAATGGGTTCTTCTCTATGAAAACCTGGTTGGATATCATCCTTTGTTTGCTCAATATCAAATGACATACCCTCTTTTTAACACATTTTATTAATAGTGTCCAGAGGGGTAGAACGGTTTTTTTCCTTTTTTTTTAATTTTTTTCGATATCTTTATCTATCTTAGCGTTCAAACACCACTTGAAGACTTATGGGTTAACCGAATATTTACTATCTTTGGTAGGATTATTCAAGGATATCAAGATGATAGTTTGGTCCGACCCCGATTTCCTTAGATAAGTTTTAGCCCAGGATCAGGTTTGAATTTCGGTTTGTCAGCCATAAAACTTATTATATTTATAAAACATGGAAAATTCAACCGGTTATTTTCCATGTTTATATCCTTAATATGAAAATAGGTGGAAAATTT
>JAZGAR010000022.1:0-2351 GCA_036475875.1 Thermoplasmata archaeon | reverse complement strand
TCATATCTCAAATTCAGCCACAATAAAGGTGTGGTCCGAAGGCTTTTCCAATCGCCTTGGGTCAACATCGATCCATGACCTCTTCGATTTTTGAGCCAGGCATTCTTTGGCCCAGATATGATCAACCCTCCATCCAAGGCCGCGGCGCACTGAATGTGGAATCCTATAGTCCCAGAAGGTATACGCTTTGCCATCAGGGTGGTGCATGCGAAATACATCAATAAAACCCCAGGACTTAACAGCTGAGAGGGCCTTGTGTTCGTCAGGATGAAATCCGATACTCCCTGAAAGCCCTTCAGGATCATATACATCTATTGGCTCCGGAGCCACATTAAAATCCCCCACCCATAGCAGGGGTTCACTTGGTTGAAAGTGTGATGAGAAATAATCGTGGAGACGTTGAAACCAATCCAGTTTGTATTGAAATCTCTCCGAATCGGGTGAGGTTCCCTGGGGCACATAGGTATTTACGATGGGTATATCCTTTATATAAGCGGTTATGATTCTTGGCTCCTCATTAACATCTCCATCGCCAAAACCAAAGGATGCCTCTGTTGGTGGGGTTTTGCTCAGTACAGCAACACCGTTATAAGACTTTTGTCCCCGAAACGCGCAGGAGTAGGCCAAGTCTTCAAAGGTCTCCCTGGGAAAATCCTTATCCTGTACCTTTGTTTCCTGTATGCACAATACATCTGGTCTTTCCCTTTCCAACCAATCTTTGATAATAGAAAGGCGGGCCCTTATTCCGTTGGTATTAAAGCTGGCAATTTTCATCTTCATAAAACCTTCAGATCTATTAATCTTATTATTAGTAATGTATCGTATAGATTTCCAAGAAAATCTTTATGATGGTTTGAAGAAGATAGATATGATTACCCCTAAAGGGAAAGTTATTAAATTAGGACGCAGACCCGCCCGCCTCGCCTGAGTCCGGACGATGGCGGGCAGGTGGCAGACGAGTCTGCGTCCAAAAAGGAAATTCCTATGCAATTTAATTAAAGGGTATAGGAAAAGGATATCCTTTAGCTTTTTTCTTGTCAACTGATCATTTTTGCGCTTTACTAAGGAAAAATCAAAGAAAAATTTTACCTTAAAGGAGTCATGGAAAGACTAAAGATTGAGGGCTCATTCGTTGCGTTGATCACACCATTTAATCGTGATGGGAAGGTTGATTTCGAGGGATTTCGAACTTTAATAGATTTCCAAGCAACCAATGGGACGAGCGCCTTGTTGATTATGGGCTCAACAGGTGAGGTTTCTATGCTTTCTAAGGAGGAAAGGCAAAAAATCATCTCCAAAACCGTGAAATTTAAAAAAGCTGATATGCTCCTCTTCTATGGCTGTACGGGTAATACATCCCAGGAAACGATGAACATGGTTCATTATGCCGCAAAAGAAGGTGCCGATGGGGCTATTGTGACTGTGCCATCTTATATTTGTCCACCTGTGGAAGACGCTGTTCAGTATTTTCTGGAAATAGCGGACACCAGCGAAATTCCCATTGGAATTTATAATAATCCTGGTAGGGTCGGAACAGACCTGCCCGCGGAGGCCATCATAAGGCTTGCTGATCATCCCAATATTGTCGTAGACAAGGAGGCGATGGCGAGACCAGGTCAGATCGCACAAGTTGCAGCCGCTAAAAAAGATATTTCCCTAATGTGCTGTGACTCTCCTGACCTGGGTTTAGTCATGCAAGTGATGTCTCTTGGTGGCCAGGGAACAGCCAATATGACCGGAAACATCGCTCCCCAGGAAATGGCGACTATTTCTAAGCCGTGGAGGTCTTTCGAAGATGCGGTAAATTGTAGAGAAACCTATTTGAAATTGTTACCTCTTCTATATTTCCACTATTCCCTGGTAAATCCGGTGCCGGTAAAATCCCTTGCAAAGGCCTTGGGACTTCCCGCAGGCGATCTACGAAAACCATACCGAAACATGGAAGGCGAAGCACTAAAACGCGGTATAGAGATTGTAAAAGAACTCGGCCTTGTGGACAAATATCAATTTTCCATGTAGTAAAATCTCAAATGCCCCCTGTGCTCAATGAACCAAGTTCTTGACCCCTTTTAAGGCTCGGTTGTTCGAATTGAGCGCCTACGCGTTAGGTTTGAGGGCGAGGGCCCTTTCGGCCGAAGCGAGCGCCAATCGGATCATGCATGGCATCACGGAGATGCTCAATAACAACGGGAAGGATAATGGCCTAACGATAACTTCCACAAATTAATATTGACATGACCGTAAGCAAGGTAGTACAAGAGGTAAGGTCCAAAAAACCTATAAACGAACTTAGTTCGCTTCGCTCACAATTGGAATGTTGGCCTGCCCTGGCGCGACTTGCCTGGAATACA
>JAZGAR010000021.1:0-10157 GCA_036475875.1 Thermoplasmata archaeon | reverse complement strand
ATGCTCTCTAAGTGCCCTTTCCATGCCTTCGAAGTTTGGTTCCTCCCTTGTTATAGTGACTATGGGCAGACCAATTTTTTCATGAAGTTCTGCTATATCAACTATGTTGAACCCACCCAATGCAACGCCATCCAGCATCACCAATTTCAACTGCTCCTTATAACGGGAAGAATTGATCATCTTGGCTAATTTGTCGCAGGAATCGTCCCCATCAACCTCTACCACGGTTTTAAGCACTGCTTCGATGTAGGAAGGAATCCGCATCACCACTCCAATGACGCTTGTCTTTTTATCACCGAATTTGAATGGTGAATCGTCTATGCCCAGAATTCTAATTTGTGGTTTCATGGGCAACCTCGGTCATCCTTTGGGGTTATCATCTAAACAAAGGGAGTTTAGCCGTAATAGGATCAATTAGCTCATTCGGAGCAGGACCAATACCCAAACAAGTTATCGTGTTTGGCGGCACCTCGGTGAGTCCTGCATCTATGATAAGACAGGTTGACAATTTCTGGGATTTGGCCTTCTTTTCCAAACTGAGAAGGTCGTTTAGATCATCAACCTTGACCACCACCTTCTTACCTCCTTCGCTGCGCCATTTCTTGAACCATTTAGCATGTGCTTTCTTCGCCTCGAATGCACAGCACACAGCAGCGTGAGATGCTTGCGCAGCCGTCTTCCCGCAAGAGAGTTTGATATCTTCCCTCATCACTATTATCATTTTGTATTTCATATTCCTTCCTCATATTCCCCAGAGAATCCACGTTAATAAAGTTGTCTTGCACGAAGCTTCTCCATATCTTTAATCCTTTTGTCTATTTCATTGAGACGCTTCTGAGCCTTCATACACTTCTTCTGGTAATATTCCATCATGCCCTTCGTCTGCACCCTTGATTTCCTCTCGTAGATCTTGATGTCTCTTCTCATTTGATAGCGCTCTTTTGTAAGCTTCTGGAACTCTAATAGAGTGTCGCTTTCCAGAGGGCCGAGGTTGTACTCTACAATATCTGTCTCTGGAAGGGGTCGCTCCAATTTCGGATGGAGCTTGCCAAGGAATTGATACGCGCCTCGATACCAGCCCAGAGCAAAGAACAGTAAGGACAAGCCACCTAGTGTTAGCCAAATATTCAATGCTATGAACCCCTGCAATGTTGGACTTCCTAGGACAAAGCCAACCAGAACAGAAATGACGACGCTCATAACCGCCCCAATAACAGCCTGAAATAAAAGTCCCATCTCAGTGTCAAGCTCCTCCGCTCTGGGAAAAAGCATGCGCATTAAAGTGAAACCGGGAAGGAAGAAAACAAGGAGCAAGCCGATTGTAATTCGTATCCACTCAAGCATTGTTCAAGCCTCTCAGAACCAAGTAAATTACCCGTATTTAAATATTTTGGCAATTGTACAGTTAACTTTTAAAAGGCCAAAGAGATTACCCTAACCAAATAGACATGGGAGAGGATATTAATGGTTGCGAAAATAATAAGTGGAAAGGAAATTGCTGAGTCTATACGAGACGAAATAAAGATTAAGGTAGAGGAACTAAAAGGCAAAGGCATCACGCCCGGTTTGGCGGTGGTCTTGGTTGGTGAAGATCCGGCATCACAGGTCTATGTTAGAGCAAAGGGAAAGGTATGCGATAAACTCGGTATATATTCGGATACTATCAAACTGCCAGCGGAGACGAGTGAGGATGAACTGTTGAAACTCATAGACAAACTTAACGCCGATGAGAAGATCCACGGCATACTCGTGCAGCTACCCCTACCCAAACATATCAATGAGGATAAGGTGCTTATGGCAATTGACCCTGATAAAGACGTAGACGGCTTCCATCCCGTTAATGTTGGGAGGATGCTTGTCGGGGCCGACTGCTTCCTCCCTTGCACTCCACACGGAGTGCAGGAGCTACTTATCCGCAGTGGCAATGACCCTGAGGGAAAGCATGTCGTTGTGGTAGGAAGAAGTAATATCGTCGGAAAACCAGTAGCGGGAATTCTCATGCAGAAGAAGCCAGGAGCGAACGCGACCGTTACTATTACGCATAGCAGGACCAAGAACCTTGCCGAGATCACCAGGACCGCTGACATTATTGTAGCTGCAATAGGAAAACCCGAATTCATCAAGGCCGACATGGTCAAAGAGGGTGTGGTGGTAATCGACGTCGGGGTAAATCAAGTCGGCACGACGCCCGAAGGGAAACGGATACTGAAGGGTGATGTGGACTTCGAGGCGGTAAAGGAGAAGGCCTCTGCGATCACTCCAGTGCCCGGCGGCGTTGGGCCAATGACCATCGCCATGTTGATGACCAATACAGTGAAAGCGGCACAGAGAATGGCATTGATTAAGTAAAGGAACAGAACTTTTTAGAATCGAAATGAGGAATGAACTCCGAGTGTTTGGAGAGCAAGTGCCATGGTGGATCAACCTTTTCTCATCAATTATCGCACCTTCTGTATTTACCTCAAAACATTTTAAACCCCTTATTATATATCTCATATATATGAAATCCCAGTGCATTTCCGTTCCTAGTCTGAAGGGTGAAGAGGTACGAAAGGCCTTGCTTGAGAAAGGAATGTTGAAAAAAAATCTTGCCATAGCAAGAAACGATGAGTTCATTTACTTTCCACTCATCCGAGGGGAAGAAAGGAAGGTTCTAGGTTATGAGGTTATTGAGAGAGATTTTTGGGTTTTGCAAAAGAGGAGCAAGAACTACAAAGATGTGGTTGAAGTTCCTGAAAATCTTCGTGCATCATTGCCGAGCTCATTTGATGTGGTAGGAAGGGTGGCCATTATAAAGCTTCAAGATGAACTTCTAGGTTATAAAAAGGAAATAGGTGAGGCGATATTGAAGGCTAACAAGAGCATAGAAACCGTTGCAATCGATGCCGGTGTTGAAGGGGTGGATAGAGTAAGACGACTGGAAATCGTGGCAGGGAAAATGAGCACTGAAACGATACATAAGGAATACGGTATAGAATTGGAGATAGACCCGATTAAGGTCTATTTCTCTCCTCGTTTGGCAACAGAACATTGGAGGATAGCCCAGATGGTGAAGGAAGGCGAGGTGGTGATAGACATGTTCTGCGGAGTGGGCCCCTTCTCTATTATGATCGCCAAGCACCGCAACCCAAAAAAAGATTATGCTCTGGATGTTAATGAAGAGGCGATCCACTATCTGAAAAGGAATATCGAAAGGAATAAGGTATCAAATGTAAGGGCCTTACACGGTGATTCAAAGATTCTCGTCCCAAACCTTGAAAGTGCTGACAGGATCATCATGAACCTCCCGTTCTCGTCCTTTGAGTTCCTTCCTATCGCGATTTCCAATTTAAAGAAAAACGGGGTAATACACTACTACGAGGTTCTCAGTGATGACAAGAAAGATGATAGGCTTGAGGACATTGTTAGGTCTGCCAGAATGCAGGACATCGGAATAATAAAGCTCGGCGAGAGGGCTGTTCACACTTATTCACCTGGTTCGAGCTTATACTGTTTTGACTTGAAGGTCGATAAGGATGACGGCAACGTACGACCCGATTAAGCGGATAGAAACTCTTGAAAAGCACGCCTTCAGAGGAGATAGCAGGGCTTATTACCGTTTTCGACCAGCAAAATGGTACGGGGGCATTGTAACAGGTGATGTCACCGTCTGCAATTTACTGTGTGCGTTCTGCTGGGCAGGGGATGATATCAGGCATCATCCTCAAAATGTAGGTAAGTTCTACTCACCGGAGAGAGCGTTCAAACGATTGTGCACCATAGGTGAAAAGAAAGGATACAAATTGATGCGGCTCAGCGGGCAAGAGCCAACCATAGGCAGGGAGCATCTTTTGAAGCTGCTTTGGCTCGTGGATAATACGCGATATCATTTCATCCTAGAGACGAACGGTATTTTAATTGGCCACGAGAAGGACTATGCAGAGAGCCTTTCTGAGTTTCGGAGCCTTCATGTTAGAGTCTCGCTCAAGGGCACGAACGAGGATGAATTTTCGGCTTTGACAGGGGCAAGACCCAATCACTTTTCCCTTCAACTAAAAAGCCTTGAAAACCTTGTTGAGGCCGGAGTTAGTTGCCATCCTTCAGTCATGGTATCCTTCTCTGAGCCTGAGAATATTAGAAAACTGGGAGAACGCCTTGCCACTATTGCGCCCTCCCTAAAAAAGGAGATGGAATTAGAGGAACTGATACTCTACCCCCATGTTATAAAGCGATTAAAGCGAGTGGGATTGGGATACAGTATAGGTCATGACCCTGGGTGCGTGCCTAAAGAGCTAATATGATTGTCACCTGGTAGGTTTTGAAAAGTACAAGCTCCAAAGTTTTGAATTGATGGATTGGAGAAAGGGGGGGAGGAGGGCGGGCGTAAAACAAGAAAAAAGGAGGATGGAAGGTGGATAAAAATACCCTTAATCAACCTTCTCGAGGCTCTCCTTTCCCTCATATGATTGAATCTGCCATATTCCTTTTTGTTGGTAGTATTCGAAATAACCTGTGAATATGATTTCATTGCCGTTTTGGATTCTCATGTTGTCTCTGTCAGTAAGCTCAGTGGTGTTGAAAACGACGCAGTTCACCGAGTGGTATTTACCTTCGCTCGAATTTTGCAGCGTGAAGGTAAAGGCGCTTAAGCTCTCTATCCCTTCTATATCCCAAACCTTCCCCCTAACTTCAACCAAAACACCTTCGAAAACCTCGGGTCTCTCCAAGATAACGTTTAGGGGGAGCGTATTGCTCCTGGCGGTCTGAAGCAGTTTAACACCTTCACCTGACATCACATGGATGAGCAAATCGCCTTTGTAATCCTCGACTAGCCCATTGACTCGGATCTTAGCCCCTGGGATCAGTTTTTCAGAATGGGCTAAGTTCTTCACCGCATCAGAATCTAAAGTCACATCTATGGTCTTTCCAGAATCGTAATCCACCAATACGAGGTTCAAATCTCCGTCTTCCCACGCGGTCATCTCTTTGATGTGGCCTTCAACCTCAACCAAACTTCCTAGATATTTTGATCCCAAATCTGCGATGGATACGGTTTTAGCCTCGATCGATACCGCATAGGCATAGATTCCTAAAATGCCTGACAAAGTGAGGATTATCACGATCGTAAGGAGTTTCGGCTTTTCTATCATGTAAAGGGGGTATAGATCATTGTCATTAAATATTATCCTCTTCATCCTCAACCTCCCTACCCTAAAACTTTTTAATGCTCGCCTGCGCTTGTCAATGCTCGTTAAAAAGTTTCTGTCATCCAAAAACCTCGCATCGGCCTGCTCGACTCGCTTACTAATCAGATTAAAAAAGATTAAGCCACTGAAGGGATTTGAACCCCTGATCTGCTGATTACGAATCAGCCGCTCTACCGCTGAGCTACAGTGGCATTCTTTCGAAACGGTGTTAAGTACCGCATAGCTTAAAAGGGTTTTGAGGATAGGTGAAGATGTACCTCGTCTATTAACTTCTGTAATGTCCTTCCTCGTACAACTTCTTGGAGCGCTTCAAGGCATCGATGACAGGCATGTTCTTGCCCGCTAGAAAACTGATACATGCTCCTCCGCCGATGCTGATATGGTCAACTTTTCCTTCTAAATTCAAATTCCTTGCGGCAGCCACTGTCTCACCACCGCCGATCACGCTGAAGCCCTTAGAATCTGCTATGGCATTGTAAATAATGGTGGTACCCACAGCGAATTCCTCGATCTCAAAAACACCTGCAGGGCCGTTAAGTATGATGTTCTTGGCTTCAAGAATCTGTTTTCTGTACTCAATAGCGGTATCCAACCCGATGTCGAATATCCGTAATTTTGCGGGCAAATCCTTCAATCGAATCGCCTTTCTTTTCCCTTTATCGTTGAGCACCAAATCTGTGGGCACATTTATTCTGCTGCTAAATTCACTGTCTAGGTCTTTTGCCTGCTCAGTAAACTCTTCGTATTCACCTACCTCCCTTTCAAGGAAAGAGATATTCAGCTCTCCGAGATCATGGCCTCTGGCAAGCAAAAAGATGTTTGCTACTATGCCTGTTGTGAGCACCTTATCAACAACGTTATTCCTGAGCATGTTTCTCATGACTTCAAGGGTGTCGAAGACCTTGATCCCTCCAAGAACCGCGACGCTTGGTCTCTTTTTGTTATGCATCGCCTTTTCAAGCATTTTAATCTCCTTTTCCATTACCCTTCCAGCGAGGCTTGGAAGAACCTCTGTGAAACCGATAAGCGATGGTTGAGCGCGGTGTGCCGCTGCGAAAGCATCATTTATAAAGTAATCAGCACGTTCAGCAAGATGGGAAACAATATGGCTCTCAGCTTGTGTCGAGTAATCCCTACCTTTTAGCACATGCTCCTCTGCATAGAATCTTGCATTCTCCAGGAGCACGACATTGCCCTTTTTCATGTTCTTTACGGTGGTTAGAGCTCTGCTTCCAAAAAAGTCGTCAATGTAAGTAACTTTTTTGCCAAGCCTACTTGAAAGCCTCTTTGCATGTTTTTCCATGCTCGTGAAATCCTTTTTGCCAGGCCTGCTTTGGTGTGCCAGTAAAACAACCTTCGAATCTTGTAGCTCACCGATAGTTTTTACGTGGTAACCAATCCTTGTATCATCGAGAATCTCGCCAGTGGATGGGTTTATCGGGGAGTTGATATCCACTCTGAGCAGAAGTGTCTTGCCTTTAAGATCGAAATCATCCATGGTGAAGAAATCTTTGGGCATGTTTTCGGTGGATTATGCGTTAGTGATATATAATAATTGTTTATTGTCTGTATTGCTACTCTTTTGTCTCCAAATCACCAATCGCTTCAGGAACATTTAATACCCCTTACTATGATAAACTTTCTATGGAATCTACGCCCGAGAAAAAAAGTTTCGATATAGATGAGATTAAAGCCAAATTGGGTGCAAAAATCATTGGCAAAGCCATACATGGCTATGATATTGTAGACTCTACAAATGCGATTGCAAGGACATTGGCCAGGGAGGGGGCCGAAGAAGGCACTGTGGTTTTGGCAGAGATACAAAGGGCAGGTATAGGGAGGCTCAACAGGGAATGGTTTTCTCCAAAAGGAGGTTTATGGCTCTCCATAATACTTAAGCCTGATATCAAGCCCTCTGAGGCTACAAAGGTGATCTTGATGGCAGGGGTGGCGGTTGCCAGAACTCTTGCAACGGTTTATGGTTTGGACGCCAAGATCAAATGGCCCAATGATGTGCTTGTAAATGGGAAAAAGGTATGCGGAATCCTTACAGAAATCAGAACTCTTGAAAGTAAGATAGACTACCTCGTTCTGGGCATAGGCATCAATGCGAACTTCGAGTTGGAAGAACTACCAGAGGGCATCAGAATTTTTACCACAACACTGAGACACGAGACAGGTAGAGACTTGCCTTTGGGAGAGCTGTTTTTAAGTCTACTAAGGGAGATCGATGAATGCTATGACATCCTGAGATCTGGAAACCCAGAAAGGATCTTGAAAGCTTGGAAGGAACTGAGCGATACATTGGGAAGGAAGGTAAAAATAACCACCCAAAAGGAGAGCATGGTGGGAATCGCCTTGGACTTGGATGATACTGGTGCTCTGATTCTAAAAACGAGTGATGATACCATACAAAAATTCGTGGCAGGAGACTGTGTGCATGTTTCGAAAACTACCTAATGTGGAGGTGCGTGAGATAAGATGGACCCCATAGAATTGACAAAAAAGCTCATTTCCATAGAGAGCATCACAGGCAACGAACATGAAATTTCAGAGTTCATAGCCTCCCAACTGGACTTTGCCGATGTAAAGATGCAGACTGTCGATGGATTTGGACCAAATGTGGTTGCCAGACATATTAAAAATCCGAAAACACCCACCATCCTCCTAAACAGCCACCTGGACACAGTTGAGGTCATGCAAGGCTGGGAATCCGAACCTTTTACACCGAGGATCGAAGGTAATAGGATGTTCGGTTTGGGGGCAAGTGATATGAAGGCCGGGATTGCGATAGCCATGGATGTTTTTGAAAAAGCTGTTGATTTTGACAAGAACGTGATTTTTACCGCTGTTTCGGACGAAGAAGGTAACAGCAAGGGTGCGCATGTGCTTCTGGAAAAGATGCTGAAAAATGAGCTGGGTAAAAATATCAAAGAAATCTTATGTCTGATACCAGAGGATACGCATGAAAAGGTTGTACTCGGCGCAAGGGGAAGGTATGTTCTTGAAATAACATTAACAGGCTGCTCTGCACATGGTGCCACACCTGAATGCGGCATTAACGCAATAGAGCAGGGGACAAAAGTGGTGAATGGGCTGAGAGAGCTTCCTTTGAACTCACACCCAAAACTTGGGAAGGGGTCCATCTGCGTCTTAAAGATCAATGGAGGAGGAGATTCCCTCTCAGTGCCAGACAGATGCACTATCAGGGTGGATAGACATACCGTCATCGGAGAGGAAGAAAGTCGGGTGATGGGCGATTTTGAAAAGATGCTGAAAAATCAGGGATTGGAATGCTCCTATAAACTTTCCTGGATGGAAAGGGAAACGCCTTTTTTGGAGCCGTATCTCCTGGATGATAAAAACCCTTGGGCCAGAAAATTTTTAAAATCTTACAAGGAGTTTTACAAAAAAGAACCTGAAGTGGCATACGGCAAATCCGTTGGAGATTTCAACGCCTTTGGAAAACTCATGCCAACCATCGTTTTTGGGCCGAAAGGTGAGAATGAACATGGCCCCAACGAATGTGTTTATACGGATTCGATAATCAGATGCAGAGATTTTTACTTAAAATTCCTGGCCGGGATTTAGATGTAGCTGAAAAATGATGATGGATAGCTAAGAAGTTGTGATATTCTTATTAGCTGGGCTATTCTTTGCCTGCTTACCGTTCAGCAATATATCGTCATAATAAGGTTTTATTGCCGAGAAGAACTCCCAAAGAGAGGTAAAGGAGTTCGTTGCAAAGTACTGGTACCAGCCGCATCTTCTATTGCAGGCCATCATTTGTGCTCTATAGCGCCCAGCCTCCTCTGAGCTGAGATATTCCATCAACGAAACCTTCGTCAGATCGCAAGTCTTTTGCAACATGATCCGACATGGGTAAAACATCACACCGTCACAGTCTATGATGATCGAAGAAGTTGAACAACCTTGAGGTCTGTTTATTCTGTTCAGAAAACCGTATGGTGTGGTTATCGTGTTTTTGTAAGTCCTCTTCAACCGCTTTATTTCCTTTATGAAATTCTCTGTATCCGGGTAGTAGTTATCGGTATTAGCCAAATGAACCGCAGGCATTACCACTGTTCTGGCATTAGCCTTGTATATCAACCTGACCTTATCCTCCAAGGTACCAATATCCTCGTTTGTCACCACAGTTTGAACGCAAACAGGCGCAAACTTTTGAAATTCCTCAAGGCGCTCCAGCATATCCAAATTCTCATGGCCTTCGTCAATGCTTATATGCAAATAGTCGATGTATTTAGCGTAGTCTTCCATAGGTGCTTTATCCAAAAGAAGACCATTTGTGGTGAAGAAAAGGTAAAAAGGCTTTGTGTGCGCATATCTTAGAATCTCACCCAGATCCTTCCTTCTCAATGGCTCTCCCCCTTCGAGGCTGACCAGGGCGATACTGGAGTTGGCCAAATTATCTAAAACCTTGAATACCTCTTCGGTAGGAAGGACATGGGTCTTCTCCATCCAGACATTGCAAAATTTGCACCTCATATTGCATTTGTTGGTTATCTTGTATGAGGCATAGAAAGGATATATCGCCTCCCTTGTCAGAAAGTTTGTGGCCATACAGCCCATTACCTTTTGGTATTTTTTCATTGGAAGAAATCTCATGTTTATCCCATTAGGGCATTTTGCCAGCTTGTTCTTGCCCTGAAGTAAAATGATGTTGGAGAATATAATATTTTTGATTGTGGATGACCCTCTAACGTTTAGTGATATTTTTGGCATAGAACGGATTTTAAGGGAAAGAGGGGGGATATGGAGGGGACGAAAAGCCCATAACATAATCCCCGTTTTTTGATTTTGATGGGAAATATGAATGATTAGCATTAAATATCACGGTATCAATTTAGAATTCCAATTCATAAAAAGCAAACTGTGAAGAACCACTGGTCAATGAACAGTGTTCATCTGAAGATGAGCACATCATCCTCGGAAACTTGATGTTTCCTGCGG
>JAZGAR010000020.1:0-4211 GCA_036475875.1 Thermoplasmata archaeon | reverse complement strand
TGTTTTTAGACGACAGCGATGGGGAGTCGATCACATCAGACGGCCAATACGATGTTCAAAGAGATGAATACATGGACCTGTATGAGGAAAAAATAATCCGTATTGACACCAATGCGAACATATCTGTGGATGAACTGCCGAGCACCAATATTCCACTTTCATTCAGAGCATTCATGAGACACTATTTCGATCCGCACCTACCAAAACTCGAAACCTTGGAGGATTCTATTTACGGAGAGGGGCAGACCATCGAATTGGGAGAGGTAGGCGAATTTGTGGACGAAACGAGCTGGAATGAAATTACCTATGATTGGGTGGCTGAAAGGGGAGAAATAATCGCGGATTATGAGACGATCCTTATCAATGTCTCAACAGACTTTGGCAGCGAGGACTTTTCCCTTCCTTTCAAGGAGTTGGTCTGGATCTCCAATGAGGTCTCCGCGCCTGTTAAGCAATTTATTCGCACGAACACGAGTTGGGATGGTGATGAAGAGGCTGGCTATATCCTTCTTGAAAATACGTTCACTTTGCGGGATAAAGGTTTTACCGAGGGCAATCAACCTATACCATGGGGCACATGCAACGGGTACCATTGGCTTGATACACATCCATGGGCAGAGACGGAGTTTTGGAACGGAAACTACATGCCCAAATCCGGCTCCGCCTTCGATGAATCCAGCTTCGATTTCAAGACCGAGGAATTGATCGATTATCTCGAGGTTGAGCATCCCTCTGACGGCCTTGAAATGTTCTTGAGCGATTATCCAGATGCCATAGTGACAAGTGCCACTTATAATGCGAGCAAGGACTCCAATGACGAAAAGGCCGGCGAATATTGGTGGAACCTGACCTTCGGGGAAAAGGGCGAAGGTAGTGGTTGGGGCGGCAGGGAGAAGAAGAGATATCGGGTGTTGGTGGTCCAGATAATCACCTTCGAATGGGTTAACCCTCCTGGCGAAACACCATATAAAGAATATACAAACAAATTCAGGTTGGAATGGGAGCAAGGTCCTATAGGTGGTACCTCACCGCTCTCGCCCAATGATATCTCCTCCCGGACAGTAACCATGGCTTCCAGCGAGAAGATCTTCAAGACGGATGACAAGGTAATGGAGAATTTCTACCCCTATGAAGATTTAGGGATAACAGAGTTGGAATGGGGAGATGGAGACGAAACAGAGTATTCCTTAGGTGCCAGCAGTGGCCAACAAGGCTTTGGTATGGACTTGATAGCGACTCTAACAGGGATTCAAACCCAAGTATTTGCAAAATATTCTTGGTCCGTAGCGAAGGAGGATTTGATGGAAGGTGGCGCAATGACAAGTGCAAGCCTCGACGCCGAGACTGGACGCCTTATAAGCTTCATGGAGATAGAGGGTACTGCCCTACAAAATGCGTTCAATTTCGGGGATTGAGAGCGACTTGTCACTTTTGCTTGTAAAACCTTTCTATATCCAACTGTAAGTGGGTAACAGACTCACGGCATCAATAGTTATATCCTCTAATGCAGAATCAAATCGCTTTGGGGGCAAGCATTAACAAAAAACTCTAGATCATAAAAGTTTGAACTACCCGATCTTGCCTTCCACTCCGCAATGGGGGCATTTCATTTTCTGACCCAGCATGGCGGTATTGATCTGCATGCTTCCCTTGCATTTCGGGCATTTGATAACCACTATCCTCCCCTTGGGTATTGGCGGTGCAGCAGGTTGAGGTTGTTGTGCAACAACTTGCGGCTGAGGTTGCACTGTAGGTGTGGCTTTTACACCAATCTGCTGTGCTGGAACTTGAGGTCGAGCTTGCACGGGTGGCATGGCTTTGACACCTATCTGTTGTGTTGGCGCCTGAGGTTGAGTTTGAACCGGAGGCATGGCTTTAACACCTATCTGTTGTACCTGCACCTCTTGCTGAGCAATAGGCTGTGTTCCCGAAACGATCTGTGCTGCCACTTCAACACCCATTGGAACAGCAGCTATTGGCACAGTTCCACTCTCGAATTGAGCCAAAAACTTCGCCTTTCTGATGTTTTCAATTATAAGAGTTATGCCTAACGCCAAAAAAACCCCGATCTTAAGGATATTTGCCAGGTCCAGGTCCTCCTCGTTCATAACAAAAAGTATTACGACGAGGATTCCAATGAACAATGCACCAGCCCCGGCAGCGTAAATGAAAAGTTTGCTGGATTTATATCTAGCAGTCTCGTTCCTCTCGATCTTGGCCTTACTGGGAATCAACAATGCAGCGATAAGGGAAATCACACCTATAATGATGGCTAGGATAATATCAATCAATCGTTCACCTCAAGTATAAGCCCTAAACATTCACCTCAAGCATCCACCTAAATTTTTTAACATTCTTCAAGTCTAAATTTTTAGCATATGGATAAACCATAATAACGATAATCTATATATAACATTTATGTAGTTACCTGAAAAGAGGCTAGAGGTATGGCAGGTTCATTTCTCAAAGAGAACCATAAATTTATTACCATATTACTGTGTGTTTTAAGCCTTGCTCTGATACTAACCTCTCAATTTGTTTCCTGGTTCGTGCTGGATGCAGATAAAAATATAGCAGGTCTCGCCGATATCAACCTCAATGCGGATTTCTATGAGTCTGGGGTCTCGTTCAAAGCCACTGCCAAGGTGGAGGCTGGTGGACTTGGTGGCATGATCGGTGGAATAGCTGATTTGGGTAGTATAGCCGGTGATGGTAATATAACAATAGAGGATGAAATTAAATATTGGGAGGGTTTGGAGAAATTCCAGGGTATGGTAGGTGTGCTGTTCGATACCACCAAAAATGCCGATTATACCGTCAATCTCCAGACGTGGAACTCAACCAACACCAGGGTCTGGGTAAATACCCACACAGACATTATTCCATGGTGGCCTGAAGGCTTGGCCCAGGAGATAACGATAACCGTCAAGCTCAATCAGACCGACAATGTCAAAAATATCCGTATAAACAAGGTTCGGATCGACTTATATAAAGATTGGAATGTTGCCGACAGGAAATATGACAGCGTAGCAAAAGCCTGGGAAATAGAACCTGGGGATTTTCTTTATGATAAAGGCGACCAAAAGGTTTACAAGCACGGGATTGCACTCCAAAAGGACTGGGGCGACAAGATCGGGATAATCACTAGGGTTGATATGACAATGACAGATATCTATAACAATTCCGATAATATTGTGTTGGAGCCCTTTACCTCCACGTCCCATCCACAGAAGATGGTGAACATAATACCAATCACACAAGGCCAGTTCGTTTCCATCATTTTTATGTTTGTCGCGTTTCCTGTGACCATAGTGGCCATTATACTCGCCATTGCTGCCATAGTGCTGACCTTCCTTCAAAAAAGGCGTAGAGTGCATCTCTTGTTCTCTGCAGCGATTTTGGAACTCTTTGCCGTGATATTCTTTGTGAACGGTGCCAACACTCTCCTCGGCTTGATCGAGTTCTTGACCGAGGAAGATTTCTACTGGAATGTTATGGGGCTTGCGATCCCGATTCTCGGTTGTGCCTTGCTGTTCATCGCCTTTTTGCTTGAGATGAAATACAGGCCAAAAGAGGAACCTGGGGAGGAGATTAAGTTCGATATAAGCGAGGCGATATCAGAAAAGGAGGAGGAAGAGGAGGAAGAGGGATTCGAATGCCCGCAGTGCGGCAGGGTGTTTACGGAATTTGTCCCGGTTTGCCCGGATTGCGGGGCAGAGTTCGAGGGTGTGGAGGAGGACGAGGAGGAGGAAGGCGAGGAAGAGGGCGAAGGGGAAATCGAGGAAAAGGAGGCAGAGACGGTAGAGGAGAGGGAAGAACCCAAGAAGGAAATCGAAGATGGAGAATTCAAGGAGCCTAAGAAGAGGCCGAAAAAGCGGCGAAAGAAGAGAACGAAATAGGTGAGGTGTATGATAGAGCAAGAAAGCAAGGCTGAAAGAGGAGAATATGGGTTAAGTTTTTATATAATTGTACATATATGAATCTATATGGATTATATTATAATGGTTAATACCAAAGAAAATAATATTTCACAATGGGGCTGAAGCTATGAAAGCTAAGATATTGTTGATTACAGCTGTGATGTTTGCGAGCTTGTTCGTGGTTGCATCGACTCCTGTGAGTGCGGCGCCGAAATATGACTGGACACATTACGACCCTGCAGAAGATGTTTTAAGAGTCAGGACAGGAGGGGATTTCAAGTTCGCTCCATG
>JAZGAR010000019.1:0-5179 GCA_036475875.1 Thermoplasmata archaeon | reverse complement strand
TAATGACGGCACGAATGAAATTATTTTCGGCAGCGGAGTTTCCTTGGGAGAAACTGCGGGAGAGGGTTACATTTACATTTACAGTTATGACGGAAGCAATTATGTCCAGGAATGGAAGAGCGACGATCTGGATGGCGATGTTGTCGCCTTGCTAACATACGATTTAGATGGGGACGAAATGCCGGAGATAATCGCAGGTAACGGATACAGGTACAATCAAGGTTACTGCTTCATATTTCAATATGTTGGGACCAGCAGTTCTCAGGGAACAGGCACTCCACCCACTTATGAACAGGTTTGGATGAGCGAGGACATCGGCCCTAAAGCCTATGGATTGGATGTGGGGGACATAGATGGCGACGGCATCATTGAAATCGTGGTTGGCAATCAACCAGGTTATATATGGATTTTTGATGCATCTACCTACGAGGTGGAGTGGAAGAGCCCTTTGTTGGGCACGGATATTTTAGGAATCGAGATCGCGGATGTGGATTTGGACGGGGAAAAAGAAATTATAGCTACCCAAGGCGGTTACATAGGTAAGGCCGATTGGACCTCAGCCTATACGAATCCGCATATATACATAATCAATGGAAAGACCCATGAGACAGAGTTCAAATTGGGTGAGCTAGACTACATTGAAATCATACTTCAAGCTGCCATCATTCTGTTGGTGGTGATCACCTTGGTTCATCTTAATCTGGCTCTTAAAACCAAAAAACCCAAGCGTAAGATGAGAATGGATTCTCGCAGAGGAATAAGATGAGGGAAGAAAAATGCTATTAGAAATAATGGTTGCAGCGGTTCTCGGGATTTCGTTCCTGAACGCATGGACTTGCATTCTTATGTGCTTCGGCACCTCCGCAGAGTATAGAAGTGTGGGTAAATGGTTTATTGTGGGCAGATTTTTGGGGCTGATGGTCTTAGGCTCCGTAATCTCTTCGTTAAGATTTGCGGCTCAGGATGCAACGCCCACCATTCTATTGATTTTCGGAATATCAACGGTCATATTTGGCTTATTTATGATATTCAAGCTCTCTATCAAGACCTATTTTTCGAAAAGAGCGTCTGCCCACACTCTCAAAAAAAGTCCTCGTGATTATATAATGGTGTCCTTACTATCGTTGTTCATGGTGATCCCAGGAAATAGAAAGGGTAAAAGATTTAAGAATAAATATCGGAATCACACCGGTCGCGATGATCATATTCATAGAAAACGAGGACGATGCAAAAAGCAGGGTTTTGAGCGCAAATACGGTTTCGCCCTGGGAGTATTTCGGGGGGCGACACCATGCGCTAAAGTCATAGTTATAGCGCCTCTTCTCGTTGCTGTGGGTTTTCCCTCATCCCTACTTATCATGGGGGTCTATGCCTCTGCCTCTACAATATATCCAATAATAGGATATTTATCTGCCGACCTGTTTTCAAAATTCGAGAAGCATCAAATAGCTCTCAAAGTAATCGGTGCCCTGATTCTTATAACCATTGGTGTGTATTCCATTATCAATGTGGTGATGTGGGACTCCACCCATTTAGGAACATGAAGGAGATTGGCATAAAAAGCTGAGTGAAGTATATGAGGAGACCCAAGATAAACGAGTGGCGAACAATCAGTCAAATAGCCTGGCTTTTGGTGTTGAGCAGTGTGCTTCTTGGAGTGCCGTATTTCAGCACTATGCCCTGGACTAAAAATATCTTCTGGCCAAATTTATCCACTAGGTTCATAGTCAACAACCCCACCACCAGCTTTATGTATCAAATCCAATCAGGCCTGTCAAGCGGATACGAAACCTTTTATTTGAATATGATCGTTCCATTCTTTATATTTGTGTTGTTGGTGATGATATTGGGTAGGGTCTGGTGCGGGTGGTTGTGCCCAATCGGCTTTCTCCAGGACCTTATCACACGCTTTAGAAAGAGAATGGGTATCTCATATAAGGAGGTCTCTCCAAAGGCGACTATCGCTCTAAATCAAATAGGATATATGCTGCTCTTTTTAATCTCTTTTTTATCTCTCGCTGTTGGAGTGACTTTTTTGGGGATGAACAATTTCTTTACAAGGGCCGAGTTGCCTTTTGAGATGGTGGCACCGCCCCGTCCAATTGCCATCTTTCTCCAGCAGTTGGTTGGACTGGAATCCTGGAATGCGGGCATTCCTCTCCCTGGAATCATCATTACAATCATCGTTATTGTCCTATCCTTCAAAATCAGACATTTCTGGTGCAGGATATGTCCTGCAGGAGCCTTGATGTCCTTGTTTAACCGAAGAGCATTGGTCAGCATTAAGAAGGACGGGGCAAAATGCACGAAATGCAGGATTTGCCTCCGCTCATGTCCAATGGATATCGAGGAGATCTATGAGGAGAAGGAGGAAGACAATGTTACGAACGGAACCTGCATACATTGTTACAGATGCGTGGAACTGTGCCCGGAGGATGGTTGTTTGAGTGTAACATTCATGAACAAAACCTTAGTAGAATCAAAATTTCCTATTACGCCTAAAACGAAGGAAGTGGTATAATGAAGACGCCCGGTCGTAAGCAAGGAAAACAGAGTGAGCAGGATGAACAGGAAGATATACCTGAGGGAATTTCAAATCTCAAGGCCCCAGAAAAAAGGTATGTCAGCCAAAGGGTTATCGAGGATGTGGAGGGCAAGAGGGATCAAATCATCTCGGGTATGAAATCCATGCTTGACGAGGAGATAAAAAAACTTCAATTGATGCCCAACAGGGCAAAATCCATGGATTACTTCGATAATATTGCGAGATATTACGGTCAAAGGGCGGAGGAGGTTTGGGAATTCAAAAGCAAAGGCGGGAAGGTTGTCGGCTCACTATGCATGTTCACTCCCAATGAGATCATCGCAGCCTCGGGGGCACTGCCCATAAGATTGTGCAGCGGTTTCCATGAAACAACCGGCCCGGCGAATGTGATCTTAGGGGATGCAGGTTTGTGTCCCCTTGTGAAATCCACTTTGGGCATGAAAATGGCCTCCGCTTCACCTTATCTCGAGATGTGCGACCTATTGATTGCCCCAACACCTTGCGATGCAAAATTGAAGTTGGGAGAGATACTCCAGGATTATTTGCCTGTGCTAATGATAAATATCCCGAAGATCAAGGTAGGGGAGGTTAACAGAAAGCAGTGGACCGAAGAGATCGGGGTAATGATGGACAAGCTCGAACTACTCACAAATAAAAAGATCAAAAAAGACGACCTGAGAAATAGCATAGAAAAATATCAGAGGGCCTATTCCGCCTGGAGAGAACTCGTTTCTCTGAGAAAAGAGGCTGATGTGCTTTGGGGTAGAGATTTGTTGATGATCGCCCAGTTGAGTCATTATGACGACATAGAAAGGTGGACCCAGAATGTGCGTAAGCTCGTTGCCGAGCTTAGGGAAATGAAAGATGAGGGGAAAAGTGTTGCAGAACCTGACGCTCCGAGAATCATGCTGGCAGGCTCACCTATCATATGGCCAAATTGGAAGATCCCAAATGTCATTGAGGAAAGTGGAGGGTTGATAGTGGCTGATGAGCTATGCTCGGCTACGAGAGCACTTTCAAATCCTGTGGTGGTGGATGAGTACACCTTCAAGGGCATGATAGATGCTGTTACAGAGCGTTATCTTTATCCCTGTACATGCCCCTGCTTCAGCCCGAATTTGGAGAGGGATGACCACTTATTGAACCGGGTCAAGGATCACAGGGTGGATGGAGTGATTTTCCACGTTCTGAAGGGATGCCATCTGAATGCATTGGATGCCACGAGAATCAAAAGGATTTTGGAGGGTATAGAAATACCCATGTTCACCATCGAAAGCGAGTACGAGATGGGCGATGTCCAGCAGATAAAATTGAGGTTGGAGGCGTTTCTGGAGATGGTGAGGTCCCAGGGGATAATCTAGGTAAGGTCACCTTTTATTAGGTTTATTATTCGTAGAAAATCCAACATTAACAAAAATAATATACCAACTGTACTCTATATCAGTGAAGGTTGGTTGAGGAATGAAAAAAATTTTGGCATTTTTGATGATTGCCCAGATTGTCCTGCTCATCTCCCTGACCACAAACCTAGATGCAGATGCAGGCACCGGCAGCATCACAATATTCGGAAGATTGCCAATGCCCATCTACAGAGCCTCGGCTGTATGGGATGGCAATGATGTATACATCTTCGGAGGAAAGGACGGCACTTCAAGCCTGAACACAATAGTCCACTATTCTCCATCCTCTAAAGAAGCTTTTGTTCTCAATTCTTCATTGCCCACTCCGTTGGACGGTGCATCAGCCATCTGGGATGGCCAACACGCGTACATATTCGGAGGAAATTTTGAGGGGGTAAGTACAAAGGAGATTCTGAGGTTCGATCCCTCTACAGGCAACATAACAAAAATGAATGCGGAGCTTCCTTGGGGATTGCAGGGCTCTGCCGCCTTTTGGACAGGCCAGTATGCTTACATATTTGGAGGTCATGACGAGAATGCCATCTTCCATAGGGAGATAATCAGGTATGATCCTTCAGAGGATAACATCACCATAACCAATACATTCCTTCCTGCTGAAAGAGCTGGCGCGTCGGTAGTATGGGATGGACAATACGCCTATATTTTTGGGGGGAGATTCAAGATGATAATTCACGATGAGGTTCTGCGATTCAATCCATCTGAGGAGAATATAACAATAATGGATGCGGTCCTTCCAGAGCCAAGATACCACACTTCGGCGGTATGGAGCGGGGTAAATGCCTACATTTTTGGCGGACGAAATGAAAGTTCTGTGGTGGATGAGATTTTAGTTTATGATCCGATTACCGATTCACTTTCAGTGGAGCATGCAAAACTTCCAAGTTCAAGGGAGCGCACCTCAGCATTATGGATCGGGGATCATGCCTATATTTTTGGGGGCCAGTCAGGTGCAGATTATTTGGACGAGATACTGAGGTTCGACCCAGAAGGGCAGCCAGGTATACAACCCACTGAGCCGTTCTTGGTTTACCATCTTATGGTGGTAGTGGCTTTTATGATTGTTTTTGTGTGGTTGGTGGGAAGAAGGAGGAGGAAGTAAAGGCATATATCTGGGTTTCATGGTTCTTGATCCATAAAGTTACAGTTTCCTTGGATCCTCCAACAAATTATTTATATCCCTCAAATCATACTAGTATAAACCAAACAAGAAAGT
>JAZGAR010000018.1:0-2637 GCA_036475875.1 Thermoplasmata archaeon | reverse complement strand
CTGATCAATACTGTAGCGTTGCTTTTGCAAACCTGAGAGATCATCTGGAATACTTCCCTCATTTTATTGCTATTCCCAATAATATTGGTGATCCTGTACTTCTTAGAAAGTTCATCCCTCAGCCTCCGGTTTTCCTCTCGTAGCTGCTCCTTTTCAAGCTGAATGCTCTCCAGGTTGATAACATGCTGGGCAATCATGGTTGCAATAATGGATAGGAGCCTTTCGCCCTCTTCTAAAGAGTAAGACTCGTCAAAAGGCCGATCCACGCTTACGGCCCCAACAACCTGACCCCCTTTTTTTACTGGAACACAGATGAAGGAGAGTTCCTGTTCTCGGACAGCCCTTCTGGTGGCTGTCCGGTTCAGAAAGATGGGCTCCTGGCTAATCTTGGGCACTAGAAACGACTTTCCGGTCTGGATTACCCTGCCCGTGATCCCTTCGCCTACCTGGTATTTCCCCCTTTCCATGGCAACCTTGGACATGCCATGCGCCACCTCGATGCTAATCTCATTTCGGAGGGGATTCAGAATGGTGACGGTCCCACGGACCATATCCATTGAATTGGAGAGAATATCCAAGACCTTGTAGAGAGACTTCCTGAGGTTTAGGCTCTCATTGAGTGCCTTGCTGATTTCATAAAGGAGAGTGACTTCTTCGGTCTTTTTCATCTCGGCTAAATACTCGACTGTTGCCTAATTTTTTGAGAAATATACAGTAAAGTCCTTAAAAAATCAACGATTTTCGGATAATCTTACCCTTCGGGAAATCCTGGAGGTTATTTTCTCAGCAAGTTGTCCTAAGTGGGTTTAGGTTTACTAAAAGAAAGGCTGCTACTTGGCCAGTGCGGATTGCTGGACTTAGATGTGCAGCATATAAGATGTCAGGACTCCAGATACAGCTTAGAGAAACCTTCTTGGGGGGGAATGGGATAGTTACCAGTAAAACAAGCCAGACAGAAGTTGTCTTCTTGAAGGCCAGTAGCTTCAAGCATTCCGGAAAGGCTCAGATAGAACAGGCCATCCAGACCAATGAAGTTTTTAATCTCCTCAACGGAATGCTCGGAGGCGATCAACTCCCCCTTGGTTGAAAAGTCAATACCATAGCAGCAGGGATGCCTGTGAGGGGGACAACTAATTACCATATGAATCTCCCATGCCCCTGCCTCCCGCAAGGTCTTAATCCTCATCTTGCTCGTTGTACCCCGTATGATCGAGTCTTCAACAATCACGATCCTTTTCTGATTTAGGATCTCCCTGACCGGATTTAGCTTGACCTTGACGCCAAAATCCCGCATGGATTGGGTGGGCTCAATAAAGGTCCGTCCCACATAGTGGTTCCTGATAACCCCCATCTCCAGGGGTATGCCGGACTCCTGACAAAAGCCGAGGGCTGCATAGTTTCCAGAGTCAGGAAAAGGCATAGCAAAATCCGCCTTAACTGGATATTCCCGGGCCAGCCTTTTTCCGAGCCTCTTTCGCATGGCATACACATTCTGGCCAAAGATATTGCTGTCGGGCCTGGCAAAATAGATGTATTCAAAGATGCAAAATGTCTTCCTGCGTTCTGGAAAAGGCTTTATTGATTTTAACTTGTCCTTATCAATAATCAGTATCTCGCCTGGATCGATATCCCTGATATACTGAGCCTCTATCAAGTCGAGGGCACATGTCTCAGAGGCTACAATATACCCCTCATCAAGCAGTCCAAGGCAAAGGGGCCGAAATCCGTTGGGATCTCGAAAGGCAATGAGCTTGTCTTCGGTCATCAAGACACAGGAATATGCCCCTTCAATCCTAGACGCTGCCTTGACCACTGCCTCTTCTATTCCCCTTCGAATATTCTGGGTCAACAGGTGAATGATAATTTCGCTGTCCATGGTGGTTTGAAAAATGGAGCCTTTTTTCTCAAGTTCATTTCGTATCTCTTTGGCGTTGGTAAGGTTTCCATTGTGGGAAATGGCAAGGGTTTTGCCTGCGTGGGAGATCACAAAGGGTTGTGCATTTTTGACAACTGAAGAGCCAGTCGTTGAGTATCTTACGTGACCAAGGGCTATATGCCCATGAAGTTTGTTTAGGATGGATTCAGTGAATGTCTCCGGTACCAACCCCATGGCTTTGTGCTCATAAATCGATTTTCCAGTGGAGCTAACTATCCCGGCGCTTTCCTGGCCCCTGTGCTGTAAGGCATAGAGCCCGAAATATGTCAACTTTGCGGCGTTCTTGTGCCCGAAAACACCAAAGACACCACATGCCTCTCGTGGTCCATGAAAAAAGTTCATTCTATAGCAAATGTCTAATCCGAGATGTTTGACCGTGTGATGCGGTAGAAATAAAATCTCCCATAAGAGTCACCAAAATTCAATTATGGGAGGTTAGAAATGAAAGACTAACGAAGCTTATATCACACAAGATGGGATTGCAAGCATCATATTGTTTTTATCCCCAAGAAACGAAAGAAAAAGATATTCGGACTGCTACGAAAACATCAGCTTCACAGCCTTGATTACGATTTTCTTGATGAAATCATGGAAAGTGTTGTATCAGAAGTTTACAATATATAGAATAATATCTTAAGCAACCACGGAGAGCTAATTATGAAAGAGAAATTCCAAGGTGTAATATTTGATATTGATGGTGT
>JAZGAR010000017.1:0-5787 GCA_036475875.1 Thermoplasmata archaeon | reverse complement strand
TCTTCTGCTCCACCCTGATTCCAAAGATTCTTATATTGAAGATATCAAAAAGGTTTTGGACAACAGGTAAAGGATCATTCAAAAAGGGAAGAGATGGGTTTTAAAGTGGTAATAAGGAAGGTATTTTGTTAGGAGGTCATCCCCGCGCTATGTTGAATGGCTCGAACCTGTCGGCCTTGGCCTTGCAAATTGGGCATATTGGTGGAGGAAGTTCCCTGGCACAGAGGTAGCCGCATACCTTACAGCGCCAGATGGGCAGTCCTTTTTCATCTGTACCGACTTGTTCTTGTGATTTAGATTCTGTGGGTATACCTATCTCCTCACCTTTCTCCGTCTTCTCTTTTGCCTCCATTGCAGCATCTTGAGCCTCAACAGGACGCCTTTCCAAAATAGAGGATAGTTTCGAGGGGTCATCTTTCACTTCAATGGATACGAAGAGGCCGCAGTAACACATTCCAAATTCATTCACATCCGCATCCCTGTACTCGCAAGGACATATGATATCTGCATCGTAAAGTTTCAGCCCGCTGGATATACGACATGGACATGAGCCATAACCGTATCTATCCTCGTTGGTAGCCAAGCCATCTAAAAGATTCTTCAAAAGTTCCTCTTCAGGACATAGATGATAACCGTTCTCCTTTGCGTCCTTTCCCATGCGCTCCAAGATAGCGTCCTTATCCGCCATCGGAAAAGCACCTCCGCACCTTCTCTTCATTGAAACCGATAACCACTTCCTTGCCATCATCCACCACGAGGGTGGGCGTGCTAATTCTTGGATTATATTTCCTAAGCTCCTCTCGAACACGTTCCCTATCATCACCAGTTAAAGTGTCGAGGTCAATGTATTCATATTCCACATCCAGAGCCTTCAACAGATCCTTCACTTTCCTGCACCAGCCGCAGGTGCTGAGCGTGAAGACCTTGACCTTGTGCTCGCGATTCTTTCCCGGAACTTTTTCCATAAGTATCACAAGGTAATATTTCTTTTATGACTAAAAGATTTGTGTGTAACTATATGCTAAAACATAGTTTAAAGTAGAGGAATTTATTATACGAATAATACAATTAGGATGTAAAAAATTGGAATGTGATTCCATGAAAGAATATGATGTCATAGTAATTGGATCAGGGGCTGGAATGAGTGTGGCCGCGAATGCGATAAATTCTGGGATGAGAGTGGCTGTAATCGAGCACGGCCCCATGGGTGGTACTTGCCTCAACAACGGTTGTATACCTTCTAAGATTCTCCTCTATCCTGCAGATGTGATCCGAGCATTACAGGAATCTTCGAAGTTGGGGATCAAAGCCAGTGTTAACGAGGTGGATTTTCCTTGGATAATGAACCGCATGCGCAACTATGTCGAGAAGGACAGCAAGGAGATGGAAGAGGGTTCATCGCACGTTAAAACCCTTGGATTGTACCGTGAAACAGGGGAATTCATCGGAGATTACAAGATGAAAGTTGGGAAGGAGAAGATAACAGCGCCCAAGATAATCATCGCATCCGGGTCTAGACCGTCGATACCGCCGGTGGAAGGACTCCATGAGACAGGTTTTTTGGACAATATCTCCGTTCTTAAACTTAACAGACCACCCAAAAGCCTGGTAATAATGGGTGGCGGTTATATCGCTTGTGAATATGGACATTTCTTCTCTGCCATGGGTACCCAGGTAACCATATTGGGCCGAAATCCTCGCCTTCTGAAAAACGAAGATCCAGAGATTTCGGAGATAGTAAAGAACCGTCTCTCAAAGTATGCAAAGATATACACGGGTTACGAGGCTGTGAAGGCGGGAAAAGAAAATGGCAATAAATTCGTGGTTGCAAAGAATAGCCAGGATAACAAGACGTATAAGTTCACGGGAGAGGAGATAATGGTTGCGTCAGGACGGCGATCCAATTCAGATCTGCTCAAACCAGAAAAAACAGGGGTGGCCACCGATAACCGGGGTTGGATAAAGGTCAACGAATATCTTGAAACGTCAAAATCCAATATCTGGGCTCTTGGGGATGCTGTGGGTAGATACATGTTCAGACACACCGCCAATGAGGAGGCTGATATCGTATGGAGAAATGCCTTCACAGAGCATAAACAAAAAATGGACTATCATGCAGTGCCGCATGCTGTATTTGGATACCCACAGGTGGGGGCTGTTGGCCTGATTGAGAAGGAAGCCATCGCCACTGGATACGCAGTTTTAGTGGGCAGGGCAAAATATACCGATGTTGCAAAAGGCTTTGCCATGGGAGAGGATGACACCCTTGTGAAGGTGGTTGTGGAGCAAGAAAGTAGAAGGATACTCGGGTGCCATATCGTGGGTCCAGAGGCCGCAGATCTGGTACAGCAGGTGGTCTATCTGATGAACACAGACAAACAGGATTACATGCCCATGGCCAGATCGCAGGTGATACACCCAGCACTAAGCGAAGTTGTGACCCGTGCCTTCGGCAATTTGATGCCACCTGGACATGCTCACGAGCATCACCATGAGCATTAATTTTCTTGCCTTCAAGGAAAAAATAAAATAGTCGTAATGTATCGGTCAATTGTAAGACCAACTCGTCACCATTAAAGGGTACAATGCAAAGTATTTATAGCCAAAATTGTTCCCAAAAATTGTTAACACGGGTGACGAGAATAAAAGATAGGGGGAGAAAAAAATGGATAAATACGAATGCAAGATATGCGGATATATTTATGACCCAGAAAAGGGGGACCCTGATACCAGCGTTGCTCCGGGAACCAGTTTTGAAGACCTTCCGGATGATTGGGTTTGCCCCGTTTGCGGAGCAGGAAAGGAAGATTTCAAGAAATTAGAGTAGGAGTGGTAAATTGAATAGAACAGAGATCAAACCCGATATTTATTGGGTTGGCGGTATCGATTGGGACCTCAGAAATTTCCATGGATATCTCACTCCCAGGGGCACGACTTACAATGCCTATCTGATACTGGATGAAAAGATCGTATTGGTGGATACAGTAAAACACTATCTGTTTGATGAGATGCTTTCCAGGATCAAAGAGATAATCGACCCATCAAAAATAGATTATGTCGTATCCAACCATGTGGAGATGGATCATTCCGGATCTTTACCAAAAATACACAAGCTGGCTCCCAAGGCCAGGATAATAACATCGCCCAAGGGTGAAAAGGGACTTCGCAGGCATTACAAGAAAGATTGGGACTTTCAAGTCGTAAAATCTGGCGAGACCTTGAACATTGGAAAACGCACCCTGCACTTCGTCCATACCCCAATGGTACATTGGCCGGATAACATGGTCACTTATATTCCCGATGATAAGCTTCTTCTCCCAAATGATGCCTTTGGACAGCATATCGCAAGCTCTGAGAGATTCGATGATGAAATCGGATGGGATATTCTCATGTACGAAGCAGGAAAGTATTATGCAAATATCGTGATGCCATACGGGGATCAAGCAAAGAAGGCCATCGACGCTCTCTCTGGGCTTGATATCGATATGATCGCTCCCAGTCATGGTGTGATATGGCGCTCGTTCATCCCCAAGATCGTTTCGGAATACGGCAAATGGGCAAACTATGAAACAGAAGACAAGGCCCTCATCGTATACGATTCAATGTGGGGATCCACAGAGAAAATCGCCCATAAACTTCGTGAAGGTCTGCGTGAGAGAAACATACATGTAACCATGAGAAACTTGAAGACCACTCATATCTCAGATGTTGTATCAGATGTTCTCACTTCAAAAATGATTATCATTGGGTCTCCTACCTTTAACAACGGAATGCTTCCATCAGTGGGAGGATTTCTCACGTACATAAAGGGTCTGCGGCCGAGAAAGAGAATCGGTTATGCATTCGGCTCCTATGGTTGGAGCGGTCAGGCCATGGGTCAAATCGAAAATGTAATGAAGGAGCTAAAATGGGAATTGCCCATGGAAGGTATAAACCTGAATTACATACCTGATGATGATGAGTTGGTAAAGGTAAAAGAGACAGGCAATGAATTGGGGAAACATTTAGAAGAATAAAAATGAGGTGAAAAAAAATGTGCGAAACATGTGGATGTGGAGTTACTGGAAAACCCGTTCAGTACAAATGTGAATGTGGAACCGACTGTAGCTGTGGAACAATCGAATTCGATTCGGAGCCACAGTCAATACCGTATTGTTGCGGTGCTCCAATGAAAAGGATAAGATGAGGTCGAGAAAGTGACAAGATTAAAATGTATAGTATGTAATTACATACACGAGGGGGAAGCACCACCGAGAAGATGTCCAAAATGCGGTGCACCAGCTTCTAAGTTCGTGAAAATACAGGATTAAAAACAAAGGATGGTATAATAATGGAATCGGATGTTGTTCCTGATGCGGAATTGGATTGTTTGGGCCTCTTTTGCCCCATACCCATCGCCAAAACCAAAGAAGCGATAGAAGGTATCGAAGTTGGGCAGGTCCTGAAGATAGAGGCGGATGATCCAGCTGCTGAAGAAGACATCACTCGGTGGGCCAAAAGAACAGGACACGAGATTTTAAAATTCGAAAAAGAGGGAACGATATTGACCTTCTTCATAAAAAGGACCAAATAAGAATATCACATGTAGACATTTAAAAGGAAGTGATGATTCGCTAGATAGATACCTAGCTGTAACATGAATAGATAGGTGTTAAAAAAAATCATTAAGGAAGGTGAAAGAAATGAAGGAGATAAAGGAGCTATTTCAAAGCGCTGACTGGAAGCAGGAAAAGCATGTTCCGGCAATAGAGCTGCCTGAAACGGTGAAGAAGGACGAGCCGATACGTGTAAATGTGACCGTGGGAAAAGAGATATCTCATCCCAATACAACGGAACATCACATAGATTGGATAGAGATCTACTTCTTACCCGAGGGAGAGAAATTTCCACAAACGATTGGGAAATTCGAGTTCTCAGCCCATGGAGCGTCAACCGAGGGTCCCAACACGAGTTCCATTTATTCACAACCTGAGATCCTTACCACGCTGAAAACGGGCAAACCTGGAACAATATTAGCTGCTTCCTATTGCAACATCCACGGCCTTTGGTCAAGCTCCGCGGAATTGAAATTGGAGTGAGGGAAATAAGAAAAGATGAATTTGAGAATATAAGACAAAGGGTGCAGTATATGAGCATGAACATAGAACAGGCGATTAAAACTGCAATCGAATTTGAAGGCAGGGTCAGGGAAGTTTATAGAGAGGCAGAAAGACAGGCTACAGACCCAGTAGGCAAACGAGTTCTAAACGTATTGGCCAACGAGGAGCAGGAACATCTGGATTACCTGGGGAGTAGGCTCGAAGAGTGGCAGAAGACGGGAAAGATCGCGCCCGAAAAGCTTGGAAGCTTGGTGCCGTCCAAGGAGGCCATTGAAGGTGAGGTTAGCAAGCTCAAGGACATGGCCGAGATCCAAGGCTCAGAGAAACGTCACAGTTTTGAGCTGCGAATGCTTAGAAATGCTCTTGAAGTGGAAACTGAAACAAGCGAATTCTACAAGAAGATGGTAAGAGAGCTTCCTGAGGACGGACAGCAACTCTTTTCTCGTTTTGTGGAAATTGAAGAGGGGCACAGAGCAATTGTTCAGGCTGAGATCGATTACATCAGCGGGCCGGGGTATTGGTTCGACTTCCGCGAGTTCGATCTTGCGGGAGGATAAAGGGGCTCAATTTAAGTTCAATTACAAGAAAAAATGGAGGTAAAATCATGTCGGAAATAGACAAAGTGCTTGGAACCGTTAAACAGGCCATAGAGATAGAGAGGTTTGGCTACGACTTTTATTACAGTATG
>JAZGAR010000016.1:0-12421 GCA_036475875.1 Thermoplasmata archaeon | reverse complement strand
ATGGAAGAAGAAGACGATTACCAAATTGGTATCGTTCCTGAGGAACCAATAAATAAGTATCAAAGAAATAGCTTTGCTGTTTCTCTCATTCCCTTAATAATTTTGATTGCATTTGTTTTTTCAGAATTTGTGTTACTTCAAAAAAAGAGAAAATACAAACCAAAAAACCGCTGTTCTACATGAGATTTTCCAAGGATATCAGGAGATTGAAGCAGGTTACTATTCATCACGAAAACTATTTATAATATGTAGTCACTATGTACTACAAGTGATAAAATGACAACAGATGTTACAAGCATCAGGCTTCCCCTAAAAGATGCTATAATGCTTGACCATTTTGTAGAATCAGGCGAATTTAAAAGCAGAAGTGAGTTTATAAGATTCGCGGTAAAAAAGGCGATAAATGAGATGATTCTCAAGGAATTTCATGAGAAGCTTGGCGAAGATAAAAAAATGACTAAAAAGAAGCTGAACAAATTACAGAAAGAGATCAAAGAGATCAGGCAAAAACTGTGGGAAGATTATGCTAAGCATTTATCTTGATACCAATGTTTACATAACAGGTCTTTTACAATCAAAAACCAATAGTGCACGGATTTTAGAAGAAATGACCGAGGGCGCAATCAGGGTTATTCAAAGTGATTATCTGTTCGATGAGGTTTTAGCTTGGTTTAAACAGCACAAAGGGAAAAATATTGTGGGTGGTGTAAGAAATTATTTACTGAGTATTCCAATTAGGGAATCGGTTCATAGGCCTGAATGGGGAGTATTTGTTGAAAAATTGAAAGATAAGGTAAAAGATATTGATGACTTGCCCCATATTTGCAGTTACATTGCTGGAAGTTGTGATTATTTTATTACTACAAATAGAAAACTTACACAGGAAGCGGTAAGGGAGATAGTAAATTTCAAAAGTCCCAAAGAATTTATAGAAGATGTTTTACATAAAAAAGGTATAGAAACTGAATTTGGTGTGTAATCGATACTACCTTTTTCCAGGTTATTGATGAAATAAAAAACCGCGGTTCTCCAAGCGCTCGCGCAATGCGCGCTGGAGGGGGAAGTCGAGAATATTATTCGGAGCGGGGAATAGGCGGGAGTGGCGGAATTGTGATGGATGTAGATTTTGTAGGATCTGGGTGTGGCGTTCTGTTAAGCAAAATCATAAGGAAGAAGAAAGCGGTTTTTGGGATGCGTTTCTTTATTACGACCTTCCTATCCCTCCATTCCGACAGGTGAATCTCAGCTTCTGCTCCGCGCTTTAAAAGCTCCACTTTCTTTCCACTCCTTTGTTACTATTCTCGTTTTTCAAACTTCTTAACCTGGGAGAGACCCCAACTTCTTAGAAACTAATTATCCTTTTCTCCAATCCTTCTTGAGAATCGCATAATATATCATGTCGATGAATTTGTTTTCCCTCAAAATCTCCTTGCGAAATCTACCCTCGTATTCCATCCCGATCTTAGCCATTACCCTGATTGAGGAATCATTGTCCTGAAAGCATCTTGCAGAAATTCTTTGCAAATCCAAATTTCGAAAACCAAACTCCAACATCTTGGATGCGGCTTCTGTTGCAATACCCTTGTTCCAATATCTTTTGCTGATCCAATAGCCAAGCTCCGCATTTTTGTGCTTCTTATTCACGCCAATTAAGCTCATCACCCCCACAAGCTCAGAGGTGTCCTTCAATAAGATCGCAAAATGATATGCAAGACCTTTCTCCATGTGTTCTTGAGACTCTTTTATAAAATTGATTGCATCGTCCTCAGGATAGGGATGAGGAATGTTGATGGTCCATTTTGCTATCTCATATTCCTTAACATTTTTATATAAACTTTCAGAATCTTGTTCCAACAAGGGTCTCAAGATCAGGGTCTCGGATTCAAGTTGAATTCGTTCTGGTTTTATGATGAGTTTCTCGGCTATAGACTCACCTCCACATAACCTCCACTTCATCTGCCCTGTATTTCTGCTTCACCACGGTGTCCTTGAGGTCCATTCTCACTCCTGCCTCATACATAATAATGCCCATCCAAGCTATCATCGCACCATTATCGATGCAGAGTTTCTGAGGAGGCACGGCGAATTTGGCGGATCTTGCAGAGGCCATATCTCTTAGCATCTTCTGAAGGCGCTTATTACTTGCGACACCACCGCCCAGTAGCACCTCCTCGATTCCTGTATGGGCCATGGCCCTTTCCGTGACCTCGGTGAGCATGGCAAATGCAGTTTCCTGAATTGAATGGCAAAGATCCTCTTTTCTCTCGCCGTTTTTAAAAAGATTCGAAGCAGCTGTAAGCATACCAGAAAATGAGATGTCCATACCTTTGACAGAGTAAGGGAGTTTCATGAGCTTCTCTCCTTTCCCAGCCAACCTTTCTATCTTTTCACCTGAAGGAAAACCCAACCCTAATTCCCTCCCGAATTTATCAAGCATGTTGCCTATACCTATGTCCAGTGTCTCCCCAAAAACCCGGTACTTACCGTTGGAGAATGCTATAATCTGCGTATTACCTCCTGATACGTACAATAGAACAGGGTTCGAACAGTTCTCTGTTTTCCTCCCGATCTCCAAATGAGCCACACAGTGATTCACCCCCACAATTGGAATGTTCAAAGTCAGGGATAGTGCCCTTGATGCGGTGGCTACAGTCCTAAGACACGGTCCCAAACCAGGTCCTTGAGAAAACGCCACCAAATCCAAATCCTTGTAATCGATACCAGCCTTCTGCCTGGCTTCCCTGATCAGGGGCACGAGATGCTCTGCATGGTGGTTAGCAGCCTCTCTGGGATGTATGCCCCCTTTTTCAGGCTGATACATCTTCATTACGTTTGCCAAGAGGTTACATTCTGAATCTACAACACCCACACCAACAGTATGGGCAGTGCCTTCGATGCCTAAACAGAGCATGATTCAAAATAGCCTTTGCCGTATAAAAGGGTATCACCTTGGAAAGAATTTGAAAAGAACACCTCACATTCTCTTTTTCCAATACTTAGGCGATTACCATATCAGGGGGAGATTTTTATCCAATAATCCTTAAATATCTTTCACACTATATATATCATCATCACGAATCTGGGAGATGTTTACAATGCTCGGAAAAGTGCAGATTCTTGCGTTATTAACGGTTTTGGTGTTAAGTGGCTCCGCAGCCACTATGGCCATGACTGGCGGGGATTTTAATGATGAGAAACCCTTTCATAAAACCATTTTCAAGGTGGACCTTGTGAAAGTGGAAGCGCTATACGATCATGAGGTCTATATCAGGATAGGCTCGAAAGAGGATGGGGCGATACACGGCACTGTTGAGCTCATAAAGCTGAGTCATTTTTTCAGAGAGTGCCCAGAATTGGATCATCATAAAGAAGAACAAAAAATGTGCCCTGATGATGAAATACACGAGAGAGATAAAGAGCTTCATGAGGAGGATTGGGAAGGAGAACATCAACAGGATGAGGATGACGAAACTCATGAAGAACAGGAGGAGCATGAACGCGAGGATGAGGAAGATCGTGAGGAAGACGAGCGGGATGTGGAAGAGGAATGCGAGAAAGTGCACGATAGAGAACATGAAAGACCTCATGATGAGGATCGTGAATGTGACCGAGAGCAGGAGAGATTCAAGCCCGGGCAAGGGGTCTTCAGATTCAAATTCGAGAATGGAAAAGGAAGGTTGCTTCTGTTCCCGAGCAGCCATAAGTTCCTTGGTTTCAGTGCCATAGTAACGGTCTTCAGCAAGGGGAAGGTCAGGGTCGTTCCCTACATCTTCGTGAAGAACACGAAAGTTCACATATTCCCTGATACCGTTGATGACGATGGGAATAGATATTGCGTAATAGACAAGTTCGATGGCAGGACAAGATATGGCTTTGAGGATTTGAAGGACAGTCCGGAGTTTGAATGCGATTGGGACTACGATGATGTTGTGTTCAATGTTGTGATTCTACCGGCAAAGCGTATGCATGGAAAGGAAAAAGTCAGGGTTTACACACTCAAAGTGAGATGGGGACAACTGGATGGGCTCAATGAGGAGCATGAAGAGATGATCCCATGGGATGGTTCTATATTCGTAGGCAATGGGAAGGTGGAACTCATAAGACCTTTGCTCTTTGAACATGAGGGAGAATACGAACATGGGGGCGACGACCTGATATACCACCAGAACAGTCCAAATGAGATCCAACGGCGATCTTCTACCACGGTGCACTGGGATGGCATGGTTGTGCGGATCCTCGTTTTCGAAGGGCATCCAGAAACGCATGTTGCCGTGCATACAGCCCAGTGGTCAGGTGTGTTTGATGTAAAGGTATTAGCAAAACTTTACGAGAGGTTCGAGATCAACGATATCGGTGATGAGATAGAGATAAATGGCTTTGAGATGGAAAGAGGGGATCCTTGTCCCAGACACCCCGAGCCGAAAGATGAGGGCGAAGAATCGGTGCGCTGACCTATCTTTGAATCACTCCCCTCGGAGTTCTTACATTGCCATCTATTATTGAAATGATATACTGAAGGTCCACTCAAATAAGACCTGGTCATCGCAACAATCAAACGATGATCTTCAACTTTTCTAGATTCGTCACCAATTCGTTCATATAATCGTTTATTTCTTCTAACTTGGTCTCGTAACCATGCATTGGGCAGTAGTAGATTCCCAAAGTCGTATTGAATTCTGCATTTTTCTCGCAAACTTCGCAAATCACTTTCAAGTATATCCCTCCTTCTAGGGGATTTGTTAGACGATTTGTCTGACACTATATATACCTAGTTATATTTAAATATTTCGCCAAAAACCGCCTTTTCTAAGGGAAACGAAAGGTATATATAGTATTAGTTGCATATATGTGATTGTCAGACAATATGTCAGAAAAATAGGGATGGGATAACATGCTTTGGCGGAAAGAAAGCAAGATGATGTACGGTGATGCAACAACAAATAAACTGCTAAATAATGGAGTCTACTCCGTTCATAACGAAGATGTCACAGAGGAAAGAAGACCTTTTGAACGAAGGGAACACAACTTCCTATCAGGAATGTGGTATGTGTTTATTTTGTCAATCCTGCTTTGGTGGCTCCCTCTCTTCGGTCAAATGATAGCAGGTTATTTAGGTGGCAGGAAAGCTGGAACGCCCATTAAAGGCGTAATAGTGGCGGTGATTCCTGTGTTCATCATCGTGCTCTTCATGGTTGGAATGGATATGGGTATGTTGCCATTTCTCGGGACCATCGCAGGAATTCCTACCATGATCATGAATGGCATTCAAGGTTTTTCCCCAAATGCAGCATACTATATCTCAGGAATCTATACCAGCCTCAGGTCACTTGTAGGTTTGAATGCCAACGGTTTCTTCATAATTGTTGTCTTTGGGTTAATTGGAGGGATGATGGCCGATATGAACAGGAAGGAAATCATTCACGCCACTGGTAACGAGCATTTCTATGATGCCATGTTTGGCCGGTTCTCGGGAGCGAGCCTGAGCAAGTTCGCTGACATGGTCGCGGAGAGGGTTATTTGGACCCTCGGCATGATAGATCACGGTGGCAGGAACCTCATAGGAAGGCTGCATAGCGAGCCGAATGCATTCGCTTTCGGGGAACTGAGAAAGTTACCTGCACCCTCGGCTGCATACGCACTGCCTGCTCATTCGGGTGGCCCTTCATCATATCAACCAGAAAATGCCTTTGGTTATGATGCTCAACCCAATCGAGATGATGAGTTTATGCATATGAGAAATATCGCTCCAAAGGGACCGCCAGTAACATACAGTTCAAAAAGGGATCCGCAGGATTCGTTCTTGCAAATGAAAAATATTACCCCAACGGGACCTCAAATGAGATCAAGAAAGGAACAACAATATCCTTTGGAAGAGGAGTGGGGTATTAGCCATCGCGATTTAAGCGAAGAGTCCCTGATCAAGACTTGGAAAGAGCATGAAAGGAATATCGAAAGAGGAAAGTATGGCCCAAGATACAGGCGTGATGTTAATAAAGCATCTGAGAAACTTTACGGCAAAAAAAATCCCGCAAAAACAAAGCCTAAAGATAAAAGAGATGCACTGATCTACGACAACAAAGGTAATCTGATTGATAAAAGCAAGACACCGAAAAAAGCCCTTTCCAAATCCTCAAAACAGAAGATGCCTTCCCTCGTAACCAGAGCGCTAATCGCAGACAAGGAAGTCATGGCAAAGGCCCGCGAGAAGACACCGCAAACAGCCCTTTCAGTGGAGCAGAAGGATGAAACACGAAGGCCTGTGAAAACCAAATCTACTCAATCTTACGACAGACTCTGAGAAAAGAAGGAGGTGTTGCCTGATTTAGATAAATAAATATCATCCTATGACATCGCCAAGAACATCTGCAACCCTTTCCAGCATCTTTTGGTCTTCAGCAGTGAAAGCATCAGGAAAATCGCTGTCTATGTCTATCTCGCCTATTATCCTATTTCCAGACCATATTGGCACGACTATCTCTGATTTTGTTTCCACACTGCATGCGATGTGTCGTTCGTCAAGGCTGACATCTGGAACTATGATCGTTTGCTCGTCCACAAAAGCAGCACCGCATATGCCCTGCTCGACCCTGATGCGGGTGTGTTCTGTGGGCCTCCCGATGTAATGTCTCAAAACCAGATATTCTCCCTCAATAAGATAGACTCCCACCCAGGTGTAGTGCGGGATACTTTTCAGTATTTCCACGATTTTCTTAATGATATTTTCGTTATTTTCCACCGTTTTCAGGACTTTATCTATGATTTCCCGCGAATTGAACCTTTTATCCGCCATTTTAACCCTAACTCCGTAATATCACCCGCAATTTATATCCTTTCTGATAGTTCAACAGGAATTTTTATTAACCCAAGGGTCATATCTATCAAGGGTGGAGAACTATGAGAGGTGTAAAGCACGGCAAAAGATAAGACTTATGCACTTATTCAGGAGCTTTCCGATGCTTTTGGTGTTAGCGGGAACGAGGTGTCCGTCAGGGAGATCATCCAAAAGCACATTAATGCCCATGTGGATGAGATGAACACCGATAGGTTGGGAAATCTCATATGCAAGAAGAAAGGAAAGGATACGGATTCAACCTTAATACTTGCCGCCCATATGGACGAAATCGGACTCATGGCCAGGGAGGTGGATAAGCATGGCCACATATATTTTTCTAGGGTTGGAGAGCTTAGCAAGCAGACTCTCTTGGGCCAGAAGGTACACATAATGGGCAAAAAGAAGGAGATACACGGGGTGATAACCCATAAGAAACTGCATATCGGAGAAGAAGCCGAAGGATTTCCGGAAGAGACTGATCTATATGTCGATACTGGAATTGGTGGCGAAGAACTTGGCTTAATGGGAATCGGTATAGGCACTTACATCGTGCCTGAAAAGAAATTGGAAATATTGGGAAACGGCGATATCATCTCCGGTAAGGCCTTGGATGACCGTCTTGGTTGTGCAACTCTTATCAAATTGGCTGAGAGTATAAAGGACCCAAATATCGACATCTACTATATCTTTACAGCGCAGGAAGAGATAGGAATGTATGGTGCACAGACCTCCATGTACAAAATCGATGCTTCATGTGCAATTGCGGTGGATATCTCCTTCGCTACGGATTTCTCGGATTCTGGCATTCAATTGGGCAAAGGCCCTGTAATAACCATAAAAGACAGTGATCTCATAGCCAATCGTGTACTGGTAGATTCCTTAATAGAACTTGCAAGGAAGAGGCACATCCCATATCAGTTGGAGGTCAGTGATATCGGCACCACAGATGCGCTTTACCTTTCCATTAGCAAGGGAGGTTTACCGGCTACTGCGGTTGGGGTGCCTATACGCAACCCCCATTCCACAATTTCTATCGCCAATTTAAAGGATATGAAGAGCTGCATGCGGCTTTTGAAGGCCTTTTTGATGCATCCGCCATTGTTTTGATGTAAACCCATAAATAATCAAACAATCTAAATATCCTGAAATATATTAGGAACCGGTTTTAAAGATGGCGGGTAAGATAAGAGTTCTGGATGAAAAGGTCATAAGCCAAATTGCGGCTGGAGAGGTTATCGAGAGACCCGTATCGGTGGTAAAGGAATTGGTGGAGAACTCCATAGATGCCGATTCCACTCGAATAAACATAGAAGTCGAGGACGGAGGTAAAAAATCCATCAAGATTGTAGACAACGGCATAGGAATGAGCAGAGAAGATGTCAAAAACGCATTCCTTCGCCATTCCACCAGCAAAATCACCACACTTAGAGATCTGGAATCGATAAAGTCCCTGGGCTTCAGGGGTGAAGCATTGGCAAGCATCGCTGCTGTGGCCAAGGTCACGCTTCTTACCAAACAAAGAAATGGAAAGGAGGATGTGGGGACAGAGATTTGTATTGAAGGGGCGAAAATAAGACCTGTAAAAGATGCAGCATCCAACGAAGGCACAACCATCATCGTGAAAGACCTGTTCTACAACATCCCAGCAAGGCGTAAATACCTCAGAACCACACGCGCCGAGTTGGCCAAGATCACAGACATCGTCACACGCCAGGCTTTGATCCATCCCGAGATATCTTTCAAATTGGTGCACAACGGCTCTGAAATCCTAAACAGTCCATCCACCAATATGCCTTTGGACAATCTAATTCATATTTATGGCAAGGAAATAGCAAGAGAAATGTTACCAGTGGATTATTCTGATTACGATTTGAAAATTGAAGGCTTTATCTCCAAACCTGCGGTTACCAGGAAATCGCATTCCCATATATCAATATCCGTCAATAAACGCTACATCACATCAAAGCTCCTATCTTCTGCAATAAAGGATGGGTATCATAACCTCCTTATGAAGAACAGGTACCCTATTGCCGTTATTTCCATGGAAATACATCCAAGGAAAATAGACGTGAATGTGCACCCCACAAAGCTCGAAATAAGGTTTGAAGATGAAAAATGTGTTTATGACTCGCTTGTTAAGGCTATTGAAAGCGCTTTGCAAACCAAATCCTTGATTCCTGAGTTTGGCGGTGTAAAGCTCGAGAGCCCAGGCCGCAAGGCATTTCTACCCACTCGGGTTGATGGCTCAGATGCCCTTAGTGAAATTGTACCGCTGATCGAGGCGAGGCAGCAGGTGAACATAGACGATTTCGATGCCGGCCCGAAAGTCGAGGTTGTAGCTGAACCCCCAATGGAGGGAGAGACAACTCACTTACCGAGAATGTCGTTGGTGGGCCAAATCCTCAACACCTATATCGTAGCTCAAAGTGGTGAGGATATTTTGATAATAGATCAACATGCGGCGCATGAACGCGTACTTTTTGAGAGACTGATGAAAATCGATTTGGAAGACAAGAAGAAACGGCAAGAATTGCTCTCCCCCTTGACCATCGAGCTGAACCCAAAGCAGAAGAGCTTCGTATCCGAAAATATGGAACTTTTCGATTCTCTCGGCTTCAGAATAGAGCACTTTGGCAAAAATACATTTCAGGTCAGGGCCGTGCCTGTGGTGTTGAGGGATACTGAGAATGTGAAAGCTGTTTACGACATAATCGATGAACTCGTCTCGGTTGGAAAGACAAGGCATAAAGATGAGCTCAGGGAGAAGGCTATGGCGGTGGTCGCGTGTCACAGTGCCATTCGGGGTGGGGAAGAGCTCTCTTCTGCCCAGATGAAGAACCTGGTCGAGAGCCTTTACGGCACGAAAAATGCGTACAGCTGTCCTCATGGAAGGCCATCTATCTTGTCCCTATCAAAAAACGAACTGGAGAAGAAGTTCAAGAGAAAATAAAGGACTTGGTGCCATGGTATAAAGCCGTGGGAGGGAGGTTTTTCGGCACCAAATCCGCGGTTATAATCCGTTATTCTTGGCCGCAATCACCCTCTTGAGGATGATGCCCCTTAAAAGCTCTGGATTCTTGATGCCTTGGAGTCTACTTCCTAGGAGGTAGCCACCTGCTGTCTGAATGAAGATGGTTGCTATTTTGAATCTCCTCTCAAGCGGCCCGCGAAGTATATTTACATTCTGCACCCTGTTAAACGGTAATGTTAAGCTATGCTTATAGAAGATCCCCCTGTTGATTGTTATGGCCTCATCCTGAACTAGGTAAGTTATGTTGTCATATGTTTTGTTTATAAGAACCACTGCAACTGCAGATATCATGGTTATGGTCATTGCGAGAATAATTAATAGCATGGCAAAGAAGCCCATGCCGCCAATCACCTAAGCCATGATCATGATTGGGAGTAGAAAGAAGCCTAGAAGTAACACAGAACCCAGGATATTCGTAGTCAACCAGTACTTCTTCACATTGGGATCAAGGTGATCCGGGATGTTATCCGTGAGGATTTCTTCTTCGGTTTTTTCGGTTTCGGTTATCTTAATCACCTCCTTTTTCTTATCGGAATTAATATTGAAAAAAACAATAAATAAGGATTACGGGGGATATCCCTGGGTCCTCCCTAAAATGACATTCAACAACAGAAAAAGGTGAAAAAATATTTCAGGCTAGATACCTGTACTCATTCGGTTTCGTCTTCCGAGGCTTGCTCCTCAGAACCGTCAGAGAATTCTACTGCTCCGAAATAGATCTCAGAACTTCCCGTACCGGGCGTCCCTTCCCTTGTATCGCACCATACCGCGTATGCTGTTGTGTTGGTGGCTGTTATGCCTATGTAATCACCAATGAAAGGATGAGGGGCATTGTTGCCGTCGAAATTTTCATCTGACATGTTCATATTGATCGTGAAGTTCTCGCCACCGTTTTTTGATAAGGCATAATAAGACCAGATAAGGATGTTGTTCTCATCATCTCTTCGGTCATAGAAGACCATGTGCACCCAGCCCTGTGGGGATACCGCCACGGCTGGAAAGAACTGATCAAGACCATTCTCAAGTGTGTCATTATTGACTCTAATGGGTTCACTCCAACTATTTCCGCCATCTCTACTGTAGATCAAAAGGATGTCGGCATCACCGTATCGATAATCATTCCAGGTTACATACAAGCTTCCGCTGGTATTGGTATCGCTCAGATCCACTGCCGACATCAATAAAGTCGGTGTGCGGTAATCATTACCTTCCATGGTACGCGGAATTTCCACTACATCGCTAACGGATTTTGGCGTGGAAAAGGATCCACCTTGGTCTGTTGAATATGTATAGCGCACCTGCCCGGCGTTGAAATCGATCCATAGTATGTGAACCGTCCCATCAGGTGATACCTGAATCGTAGAGCCTTGTGAACCGAGTTCAAGGGCACGATATTCGGAGATGACCATGGGAGTGCTGTAAGTATTACCTCCATCTGTGGATCTGGAGAATAAGACGTTCGCCATAACAAGTCCGGTAAACGCAACCCAGACAACATATACATTGCCAGAGTTCATATCCACTGCCATCCATTCCTTATCATGGAATGTGATCAAAGTCTGGAAGGCGGTTGCAAGAATACTTATTTGATTGAACGTCACCCCGCCATCCGTTGATTTGGCTACGAATATTCCATCCGCACGTCCAAGATTAAAGCCAAAACCAAAGGGATTTATGGGGTTCCTATCCCTTTTAGCGTAAAGCCCTGAGATAAAGACATTGCTATCCGCGTCAAAGCACACAACTGGATCCCCTGAAAGATCCATACCTGTAAGTGGAGAGATAGGTCCCTCGAGATAGCCAGGTATCAAGTCCCTTGTCCAGTTCTCGCCGCCATCCCAGGAGACGTAATATCCTACCCAGGCATCCTTATTCGGTGTACCGTAATCGTTTCCAGCAGCCACGATATGCATTGGATCGTTGGGATCCACCGCGATGGCAGGCTCGTTGTTCGGTTCATCAACTGAAGTCACAGCCACATTCTTCCTGACCCTGATTTCGAATTCCCCTTCACCGTCCTGCCCTTTCGCTGTGTAATCATAACTTATAGAAAAGATAGCGACATAGAACGTTGCCACCATGAGAATGAAGACGACCACCGATACGTATAATTTATTTTTATCGGTTATTTGAAGGTTCATATGGGTTCTAATATACTCATTGACATATAATTAATTTGTTGTTATTAATCAGTACCGTGAGCCATGATTGACAAATGTTTCTTAAATCTAAAATAGGAACGGGGGAAGGACAACAAACTATAAATCCCAGGAAATAAATCTAATGTGTGAGGCCAAGATGAGAAAAAAGTCAGTTATGTTCATAATTATGGCATTAATAATGCTTCAATTCGCAGATTCTGTAGCCGGTGAGCCAGAAGTGCCCCAATTACCGGATTTATCGGGCTTGCCTTACGTAAGTTCGTTCAGGTTGCCTGAAAACGAAATACCCTGGTGGGAAAGAACCGCCCTGGACCTCGACAGAAACGGAATCCACGACTCCTTGGACAGGAAGATAAATATCGGCGAAGATGAGACAGTGGATGTATACTTGGACTA
>JAZGAR010000015.1:0-8412 GCA_036475875.1 Thermoplasmata archaeon | reverse complement strand
TATACACCACCGACAACAACAACTACATCATCGACTGCTCGTTTGAGAGAATAGATGATCCCGAGAGCCTGGAATCCCAGATCAACAACATTCCTGGCGTTATGGAGAACGGACTGTTCTTGGGGATCGCAGACATCGTGATAATGGGCACCGAAGACGGAGGAAAACTATTTAGCCAGCCGTTTTAATCGGCCTATCTTCTTTTTCGGGTGGTTTTACCGTGTTGGCTGTCCCGTTTCTCAGTGCACTTATCGAGGTGCGAACGCCCTTTGAGGGCAGATAGATACATTGGCTGTGGATAATCGTTCCCCTGCAATGGGGCAGTTGCCTTTACTATCGTCAATAGGCTCGTAATGCTTGCACTCGGAACATGTCTTTGTCCGCATCTTCTCCTTGGTCATGTCCACACCCTTCTTTCCCACCTCGATACCTTTTTTTCCGGCCTTTACGCCAACATCTACCCCTTTCTTTCCGAGTTCCTTTGTTCTGTCAAGTATTCCCATGTACAATACCCCTCAAACACGTTTTCGGGGAAGTTATCGGCTTGTTTATACTTAAGATTTTTGTGAATAATAACCAAAATTATAAATGGGAGGATATTTGATACTTTAATCATGGTAATAATGACCAATCGATCGCTGAAGGGTTCTGGGCATCTAAGCGTAATTTTCCTGGCTTTTTTTCTGTGTATGCTAGCTATAATAGGCTGTGTGGTCGGCGAAGTAGATTATGATTTGCCTCCCTATCAAGACCCCGCTGGAGATGTGCTCGAATTCAACGAGACTTGGAGTAACCTAGGCAAGGTGGAGACCCAGCCCCAAATAGACATAAAATGGCTCGAATCCTCCAACGACACACTAGGCAACGTGGTTCTAAGATTGGAGTTCAAAAATAACCAGGTCATCGAAATATCCAACGAGACAAAATATGTTTTCAGGATTTTCACGAAGGAGGACAACTCCACAGGCTATAACGTTACCTATCTCAATGGCTCCGCCACGATTTCGAATTTCAACAACACCATCGAAGAGGACATGACAGCCAATATCTCCATAATTAACTATAAGGGCGAGGTGCTCGATGTAAAAGTGTCGAAGAACAGGTATCTGAGCAACATAACATACTTCAACATCGATGCCCACACGTGGAAGGAGCATGGGAACCACACCTACATAGATTACGTTTCTGAAATTCCAGGGCATCCTGGTGAGACAGGGACAGTGGTCGATCAAGATAATGGTGATTCAAAGGAAGATAAAGGATTACTTGGATTTTTGTGTTCCATACCCTGGATTCTGCTTATAGTAATAATTATAATAATTATTGTTATAATAATTATAATCGCGAGGCGGTAGGCAGAAAAAAGAGATTTCCTAAATTCATTCTTCTCGCTCTTGGATCCGGATTATCCAAATATGATAAACATAAATAAGTGAAAAGAATATTAATGTGAAGGATACCATAAAAAAAATATTAGCATATCTATCACCAACACCGGGTTTTAAAAGAAGACCGTAAGTCACCCCCGCTAAAAAAGAGAAAGACAAAAATAATGCAACGATAACAAATATGACAATTGCTTTTTCCCTGGTGATTTCCCTGTACATGCGCTTTTGATTAGGCTTTGAGGCATATTAATAGTTTTTTAGTGAGAAAAGAGCAAGATTTACACCTTCTCCAACTGATTCACTATACTCTCGGCTACCTTCGGTCCTATGGTGGGTATCGTGGCTAATCTTCCCGCCGCAACGCCCTGCAAATCTACTATACTATGAAATCCAGCCCTAAAAAGTGCTCTCGCTCTTACCCTTCCGATCCCTTCGAGCGAAATGAGGCTCAAAAGCTCTCTTTTCACCCCGTATTTTATCCTCGTCACGAGTTCCTCGATGTTCCTGTAGTGAGGGCATTTGAACAGCCTGGCCAATTCCAGCATGGAGTATGTGATCCACTCGGCTGTTTCCACCTTGTTTCTGATATCCCCTGGGCCGACTTTGAACTTCTTAACAATCTCATCCTCAGAAACCTCGCTCACCCATGCCTCGACAAGCGAGGCTGTTTTCACCTCTGATAGGAACCAGTCGAACTCATTCTCGTCTGTGGGTACAGGAAGAAGAAATTCCTTTTCATGCTCCATGACCTTCGCAGAGACCCAACCGTAGTCTCCCCTTCCAAGATATAGTTTCAACATGTCTGGCGTGGCTGAGACAGCTTGAAGTATCGGCAGGTCCAGGTTCTTCCCCTCCCTCATGTTGAGAATGGCCATTCTCAGCCTGATAGCAGAAAGGGGATCGATGTAAAGTGAAGATGTCTTCCTGCCAAAACTTGTGGCACGGTATTTTTCATCATATGCAACAAGTTCATTCTCCTCGAGGAATAACAGAGTGCTCTGTATCCTGCCTGATATCGTCCACAGATCCTCAAGATGCGCGAAGAAGGTGCCTTGTATGAACCTGTCTATCTCTTCTTTTGTCTCCGTAATCTCAGAGGCTATCAAGGCCAAAAGATGGTTTCTAAGGGCCGGTTCTGTCCCCAGTTTGGAGGTTATTGCCTCGGTATCACTCAGGAGGTAGTTTTCCAAGAGAAAATCCTTTTCCTTGGCTGATTTTGCCAGAAGCACCGCCTCCCCCACATCATCGTATCTTGGTCTTCCCGCTCTGCCCGACATCTGCTTTATCTCGAGATTTGGGATGGGTATGGACCCGAAATTGGGATCGTAGCGCCTGTAATCGCGGATGATCACCCTCCTAGCCGGGAGATTTATTCCTGCAGCAAGGGTTGGCGTGGCCACGATACATCTAATATACCCCTTCTTGAATGCCTTCTCCACGCTTTTCCTCTGATCATTGGTAAGCCCGGCATTATGGAAGGCTGCACCATTCCTTACGAAGGAGGCGAGCCTTTTTCCGATTATGGTAGGCTCAGACTGTCTCTCAAGGATATCCTCAGCCACATCTTTCAGGGCCTCGATTTCCTTCTTATCGAGAATATCGGCTATCTTCTTTCCGATCTTTCCCGCCAAGCTCTCTGTGGATTTACGGTTGTTCACAAATACCAAGCACTGGAATCCGTTTTTCACTGTGTCGAGAATCAGCGAGTGAACATCCTCTCCTTTTGGCTCGACATCATGGATGGAATTGTCTAAAAAATGAATCTGGTTGCTCAAAAAGATGCCTTCTTTAAGCGGAACAGGCCTCCAATCGCTGGTGATATGCACCGCCTCGAGCCAATCAGCCAAATCCGAAGAATTCTTAATTGTAGCCGAGAGCGCGATGATTTGGGCATCGGGATTGATCTGTTTGAATCTGGCAAGTATCACCTCCAAAGTCGGACCCCTGGAAGTATCGTTAATAAGATGGACTTCATCAGCCACTACGAGCCTTAATTTGTTCAGCCAATCCACCTTGTGCCGAAGCAGTGAATCTGCCTTTTCAGATGTGGCAACGAGAATGTCGAACCTCTCCAGTGAAGGGTCTGGGATATCATAGTCTCCCATGGAGATACCTACCTTCACGCCTATCTCCTCGAATCCCTTCAAGTCCTCGTATTTCTCTGAAGCCAATGCCCTCAAAGGGACTATGTAAAGAACCTTACCGTCTTGCAGTGCCCATCTCAACGCGGCTAGATACGCCACAAGGGATTTTCCGCTGGCGGTGGGCACGGCCATGACCAGGTTCATCCCCTGCAAAGCATATTCAATTGCTTCCTCCTGCGGGGGATAGAGCTCTTCTATACCTTGTTTTTCCAGTATCTGGACGATTCTATTGTCAATATCGAGCTCTGAGGCTTTCATCGGAAAGCTGATGGTTTTTGGGGGTTATATGCTTTGTTTATTACCCTTTTATCCAAACTACCTCCACCTGATATCCTCCCTCTATTCCCACCATCCAACACCCTCCTCCCACCCGAATATACAGGTGTAGCCCTCCATCCAAAACACCCTCCCTCCGCCCATAAACCAGGGATTAGAGTTAAAATCCCCGAAAGTCGACTAATCGAGACGAGCAAAATCTTTATAAAGTATGAGGATGATGCTTTATCGTTGTTGGGCTTTACGTTGAGAGGTAGTGGACATGGATACCGGAAAGATTCTGTTTGCTCTTCAGGAAAGAGATAGATGGATAGAGCGGGAGATGGAGGTACGAAGCGAGATAAAAAGCTCTCTAAAGGCCGAAAAACAGGCCAAACAAGAGGAACTTGTGCGAATCAAAGAGCAGGTTGCCTATTATGATGCTCTGGCAAGGGACATGAAAAAAAGCGTGAAGCCATCCAAAGTATCACATCTTTTGAACTCACTTATAAAACCGTGAGATGATTGCCTTCCCGGTCAGGGCAGCTTTTTCGTAGCCACACCATTAAAAACATATATAAGCGCTGAGAGCATTTCTCGAAACCTCGTGATGTCCTATGGATTTTCGACTTACAAAGGAACAGGAAATGATCAGAACCATGGTTTCAGAGTTCGCAGAAAAAGAAGTCAAGCCATGCGCATCTGAGATCGATGCAACAGGGGAATTTCCTTGGGAAACCATCAAAAAGATGGCAAAATTGAACCTTCTTGGCCTTCCGATCCCAAACAAATATGGCGGGGCAGGTGTGGATACAATCAGCTATGCCATAGCGGTCGAAGAGATATCGAAGAGATGCGCCTCCACTGGTGTTATCATGTCTGTTCATACCTCAGTGGGCACATACCCCATCTACCTTTTCGGTACAGAGGAGCAAAAACAGGAGTTTGTCATACCCTTGGCAAAAGGCGAAAGAATCGGAGCATTCGCACTCACGGAGCCAGGTGCGGGTTCAGATGCAGCAGGGGTGCAAACAACAGCGGTGCGAAATGGTGATCACTACATTTTGAACGGCAGCAAAATATTCATCACAAATGGTGGGGTCGCAGGTTCAGTGATAGTGATGGCCATGACCGACAAGAGCAAGGGGTATAAGGGTATTACAGCTTTTATAGTGGAGAAGGGGACAGAAGGATTTTCACTGGGCTCGAAAGAGAAAACCATGGGCATGATAGGCTCTGATACGAGCGAGCTCGTCTTCGAGAATTGCAAGGTACCGAAAGGAAATCTACTTGGCGAGGAAGCCATGGGGTTCAGGATAGCCATGAAAGCATTGGATAGCGGGAGAATCGGTATAGCCGCTCAAGCCTTGGGAATTGCTGAGGCCGCGTTAGATGAGAGTGTCAAATACTCGAAGGAAAGGGAGCAGTTTGGAAAACCTATTGCAAAGTTCCAGGCTATACAATGGATGATAGCCGACATGGCCAAAGAAATCGAGGCTGCAAGAATGTTGATGTACCATGCCGCCTATTTAAAAGATAAAGGAGTGAATTTTACTAAGGAAGCGGCAATGGCGAAATGTTATGCTTCTGAAGTAGCCATGCGAGCAACCATAAAAGCCCTTCAGATCCACGGTGGTTACGGTTATACCAAGGATTATCCAGTTGAGAGGTTTTTTAGGGATGCAAAAGTAACAGAGATTTATGAGGGGACATCTGAGATACAAAGACTGGTAATAGCCTCAAACCTTTTAAGATAGTGTAAATTACCATAAAATTTATAGCATACCATGTTCTCACCTAATCGGTATCGATGAAAGAAGATGAAATCGAGGAGAATTTTATCAAAGCACTACTCGTCACTATAGGATACCTGGCCTTGTTTTCCCTGCTAATATTCATTCCACCGATAGGTTTTCTCATGGCCTTCACAATCGGCGCTTATGTTGCAGGCTATAGGGGTGGTCGTCATTCCGTAGATTGGAGAAAGGTGGGTTTGTTGGCCGCGGTCATATGGTCCACCATTCTCGCCATTTTATTGGTCCTGGTGATGGTTTCTGCGCTTCCCTTTAATTATGATATCAAGATCGGTGGATGGGAGATTGTTATAATATCCATTCCCTACGCGTTAAACATCATTTTCTGCGTATTAGGGGCTAAAGCCAGGTTCGAAAAAAGGACTGTTTACGTTTAAGTATAACATTGAGTTTTAATAAGGCTAGATAAAGATATAATTCATCATCTTAAATTGAGGAACCGCAATTCTTGCATATTGCATTAGAGTTCGCACAGAACTTGTGATAATTGGCACCGCATTGGCATTGCACTCCTTGAGTCTCAGCCTTTACTGCTCCCCCACATGCAACACAATTTGGGGATGGTTCGCTTATTCCTTCTGAATCATCTTGTGGTGTGGGTTCCATTTCCCCTGCAGGTGAATCCATATCAGGAGTGTAATCTTTTTCGGCGAAGCGGGGTTCCATGGCTTTTGTCTTCGGCTTGACTTGTGGACCATATGGTTTGAGTCTTCGAACACCTTTTCTTTGAACACCTCTTGCCCCCGTCTTGTCTCGATGAACACCAAAAAGACGGTCAACAAACGATGTCTCGGAAGTGATGAATTCCCCTTGGTGGCGGAGTATAAAAACCAGCGCGATGACGCTTAGAATAGAGGCGATGATTATGCCAATTGAAAGCACACCAGAAACGATACCGCATAGCGCTCCAAACATTGCGATCCAAAAAAATCTCTGAAAATAGGCAAGGATCCCGCCTATCAATGCCAAAGAGCTGTATATTAGAATGAAAATTGCAGGCGCATGGTTCAAGAATCGGAGATCCGATAAACTTGAGCCGTACCGTTCATTTTTTGTCTTTTCGAAACCCCCCTCCTCAAGCGTAAATCGGACCAGTGCAGGAATATATGCATCAATGGAAACACGCTTTGTAACGCTTCCGTAGCCTTCCAACGAAGCTTCTATCTCGTAATCCCCTTCCGATACGTTTTTAATGGAATAGAATCCCTCTTCATTGGTTCTGGTGAAGTGTTGCGTGCCGTGTACAGTCACCGTGACGTTTACCAGGCTTATTCCATTTTCGTCGTATACGAAGCCGGAAACATCGCCTTTACCGTCATCCTCAAACTCCAGCGATGCCGGGGGGTCTATCTCGTACATGGCTATGGCAACAGCGCTTACAACACCCCAAATAAAAACGAGGATCAGAAGTATGCCCGCGATCTGTAATTTGCCGAGATTGAATATCAAGGTGCGCTGCCCATCGAGTCTGGAGGGAGCCGAGCCTGGGCCCATTAGTCTCCTTTTTTGACGACCTGGTTTTGTTCCAAGTCCACTCGTATATGGATCGTAGAATGTGCTACTGTTAGATTCTCTGTCCATGCCTTGATTCACCGTCTTAAGTATATGGTTAAAGTCACATCCTATAAAGTACTTATATTTTTCTCTAAAACGACCATTGCACTGTTGTTCCCCCCATCCTTCAATCCTCTCCCTGCTACCTAAAAAAAAATTAGCTGGATGTGAAAATCACCAAGATGAAAGCGGTATCAAAAACCGAAGGGTTCATTAACCAGGAAAACCATTGGGGAAAGAACGGTAGGTGGGCAAAATATGCTCGAGGAAATCTCAGAAATTATGGGGATGCAGGTGTACACACCAGCAGGAGTCTATCTCGGTAATGTGGATAATCTGGTCATGGATATGGACAATCGTAAGATAAACGGCTTATTCCTCAGTGAGTCGAACCCATTACTTGTAGATGGCTCGATAGGAATAAACATACCTTATCGATGGGTACAAGCCATAGGTGACATCGTTATCTTAAAATATTTTCCGGAAAAGGTGGCCGTACCTAGAGAAGAGATAGTCGACTTCTAATATTCTTTATGTTTCCGAATCTTCTGTTGGCAATTCTTCAGTTTCCTCTTCTCCTTTCTCTTCTTTTGTTTCCTCTTCTCCAACCCGCTCTCCGAAGGCCACTCTCCTTGTCACCTTGTTGATTCTCACATCCAGTTCTTCGCCGACCTCCGTTTTGGGAATGAAAACAACGAAACCTTCTATCTTCGCTATTCCATCTCCTTCTCTTCCTATACTTTCGATTTTGACACTATAAGTTTTTCCCTCAATAACCGGCGGGGCTTTCATAGGATCGATGCCATAACTGTCATCCTGCATCTTCATTCACTCTTCCTGCAATCCTAAAATGCTTCGAAGCGAAAACCGTTTTTTTTGCTCAGTAGCTTTTTCTCATAAGTCTTGAATTTCTGCTGTTTATGTGGTTACTATGCTATTTTAGGATTTACGGTTTTCCTTTAAGGTTTTTGTTGATATAAATTTTTGGGTAAATTCTAAAGAGACAAGGAATGACCATCATATCAGGCCAGCCTTAACAATTTAATCACTCATGAATTGATATGTAAATGCTCATATGTCCGGACAAGCGATTGATATCATATTGAGCTGCTCTTTCTATATCATTGGGTCAAGAGCATCAACATGTAAATCAACGAATCCTGGCTCTAATATCCTGAGATGATTTATATAAGAGGATCATCGATATTGAACGATTATCCAGATAGATGAGCCTTGTCATGAAAATTACTTGAGCAA
>JAZGAR010000014.1:0-6490 GCA_036475875.1 Thermoplasmata archaeon | reverse complement strand
TGTTTATCCTAAAGGCTCCAAAATAAAAAGTTGGGTCACACGCCTTTCAAAGGGAGATAGAGTGTGTTGGGAATACTGGATTGTATTTCAAAATACACGACTAGATAAATGGAAGAGAAAAAATGATAATCCGAAAATCAACGCCTTGATAAGTGTTACGAGCTTGCTAGCTATCATCGTATTTGTTGCGCTTATGCCTAAGCCAGTATAGAAGAACGTTAAAGGTCTAGAAAATGGATTTAGTTCCAATTCTATGAGCAGTATCCCTTCGTTTTTCCTGAATTTCTTTCTATCGTGCCTGACAATTTTCCTATCTTCTATCTAAAATTGGATGGCTCAAGGAAATTTTCCTCAAATATCCTAGAGAATATCCTCTGGCGAGCTTTGACGAATAGATCATCATAATCTCCCCTCAGAAACCTTCCAACATTGACTTTTTTGTATGCCGTGTGACTTCTAAGATATGAGCTGACCACGACATCGGAAGATTCTGAGTAATCCAACTTTTCTGGCATTTCTACCATAATAATAGTCCTCCTCAGGATTTCGGGTCGTTCTAGGGCATACAGTAATTCACTCGCCGGACCTTGATTGTCTACATCCAATAAAAACACAAACAGGTTGCACCCAGATTTTTCTAAGGCGAGATTACATTTGTTATAATCTGTGTAATTTCGAAGATCAATACCCTTTATAGAATCGTAATCCATAACCAGATTTGTATTTGAATAGCCCTCACTTCTAAACCTATCCCTAAGGCTCTGTAAACGATCCAACGCTGCATGGGACCCAAAGATGGTAATGAGTATCTTCTCTCTGATCTGGTCGATTCTCATAAAATGACCGACACCTTTATATTGGTTAAGGTATATATTTCCAATAGTTGAGAAATATCAACTATGATACACATATATAAAGCCCAGTGGAGATTGGATATGTCAAATAGATATGTTTCATCGGTGGTAGAGGAGATACCAAAGGAGATCAGGGTTGCGTTCACAAAGGGAGTCTCAGACGACTCTAGGTTGGCGATTCTACTCGCTCTAAATGCGAACGGTAAGCATTCTTTTAAAGAGCTGAAAGAGAGATTTAAGATGAACGAAAGCACTTTGAACTATCATCTCAACAGATTGCTTGAATCAGGTTTAATCACGAATTATTACACTAAATCCAGCAATATTAAGACCTACTCGTTTTATGAGATGTCAGCTTTTGGTAAGGTGGTATTAAATCGAATTACCAGTATTTTGGATGAAATACCAACCCCCATATCACTGGCATCAGAATCAAAATCGGCCTCCGGCTCTGAGGTGGCTTCAAAGGCAATTGCGAATAGCGGCAAGACCCGCTCTGTGCCTCCATCGAGGAGGAGAGGATAGGACAGAGGCATAAAAGGGACATGGACACGGATAATGCAGAAAGTATCGATGTGACGATCCTCCCTGTTCTTGATACTCTCCTTACACCTACGGTGCCTCACGCCTCTCCTTTTGCTTAAAAGATGCTTTCAGTCGGTTCAGGGACTGAGTATCTCACAGATTTTGCAATCGCTCGACGATTGCTGCGGCAAATTCGGAGCATTTCACCTCGGTTGCATCCTCCATCTGTTGAGCGAGGTCGTTGGTTACCAAACCCTCTCCGATTGTCTTGGTCAACGCATTGAGTATCAGGTTTGCCGCCTTTTCCCAGCCCATGAACCTGAGCATCTCGACCCCAGACAGTATCAGGCCTGTCGGATTGGCGATGTCCAGCCCAGCGATTTTAGGAGCTGTTCCATGGATTGCCTCGAAAAGCACGGTTTTATCTCCAATATTGTACCCCGGTGCTATCCCAAGACCGCCTACCTGGGTTGCAGCAGCGTCCGAGAGATAGTCCCCGTTGAGGTTTGTGGTGGCAATGACCGAATACTCCTTTGGTCTTAGTAGGAGCTCCTGGAACATCGAGTCCACGATGCGGTCATTGATTATTACCTTTCCTTCCGGTACTTTCCCTCGGTACCTTTCGATAAGTTCACTTTCGGTGAGGGTGACTTCGCCGAATTCCTCTCGTGCAATGGCGTACCCCCACTCCTTAAATGCACCTTCAGTGTACTTCATGATGTTCCCTTTGTGAACCAGTGTTACGCTTGGGAATGAATTTTCCAACGCATATCGGATCGCGCGGCGTATCAATCTCCGTGAATTCAGTTCGCTCATAGGTTTGATCCCAATGGCGGTATGTGGCGAGAGATCTGGCTTTCCCTCCTCAGAGAGTAATTCGTTGATCGCATTGACCATCCGTGTAGCACCAGGGGAATCGGCAGGCCACTCGATTCCTGCGTAGACATCCTCTGTGTTCTCCCGGAAAATGACCAAATTAATTCGCTCAGGATTTCTTACAGGCGTCGGCACCCCTGGAATATACCGCACAGGACGTACGCAGGCGTAGAGGTCAAGTCGCTGTCGCAACGCAACATTCAATGAGCGATAACCTCTTGCTACAGGGGTTGCCAATGGTCCCTTGATGGCAACTGCATACCTTTGGATCGCTAATAATGTATCATCCGGGAGGAGTTCCTTACCGTACATCTTTTGTGCTTTCTCGCCTGCAAAAATCTCAATCCAAACGATAGCCCGCTTTCCTCTGTATGCCTTCAGGATCGCCTCGTCAAATACAAACCGCGCTGCCTTCCAGATATCGGGTCCGATGCCATCGCCCTCAATATAGGGTATCACGGGCTTTTCAGGTACCATGAGATGGTCTTCTGCCTTAAATTGAATGACTCCTCCTTCTGGATATGATATATGTTCAAAGTCAGTTTTCATTCCCTCTCCCCAATTTCATTTTCATATAATTCAGCAGACCACCTGCTAATAGAACATTCCTTTCACGAACACTGATATCTAATCGCGCATTGAAGCTATAAGGGTTATCTATATCTTTTACCCGTAGGGAGGACGAATCCCTCACCCTGGTTCTGATATCCTCCATTATCAGACGGTCACCCTCCTGCATATTTTTGTAATCGTTCCTGGTTATCAAGAGTGGAGGTAAGCCAAAGTTAATAAGGTTCGACCGATGTATGCGGGCGAACGAGACTGCAAAGACACACTTGATACCAAGGTACATAGGAGCGAGTGCAGCATGTTCACGACTTGAGCCTTGGCCGTAGTTCTCACCACCCATGATGAAACCTCCTCCAAACCGCTTCGCCTTTTCAGCGAATCCTGGAAAGAGTTGCGAAAAGACATGGTCTGCAAGTGCAGGGATATTGGACCGCAAGGGAAGAATTTTTGGTCCTGCAGGTATGATATCATCTGTAGTTACATCATCTCCGATCTTTATCAGTATCTTACACTTGAGTAGGTTCGGAAGTGGTGTATTGAGCGGCAATGGCTTGATATTAGGTCCCATACGAACCTTTATATTTTCCCGTTTCTCCAACGGAGGTATGATCATAGAGTCGTTCACTACAATGCTTCTCTGTATCGTCACTTTTGGTGCAACACCAAGGTCTCTGGGATCTGTGAGCATTCCTGTGAGGGCAGTGGCGGCTGCAGTCTCAGGACTTCCAAGATAGACTTTAGCGTCCGCTGTTCCGCATCGTCCTTTGAAGTTCCTATTGAAGGTACGTAGCGATTTACTGCCAGAAGGAGGCGTAGATCCCATCCCAATGCATGGACCGCAGGCACACTCAAGTATACGACCGCCAGCAGATATGATATCTACGAGTGCACCACTCATTGCCAATGCGGTGAGAACCTGCCGAGAACAAGGTGCGATTACGAGACTTACATCCGAGTGGATTTTTTTCCCTTTCAGGATTCCTGCAACGGTCATGAGATCCCTCAACGAAGAGTTCGTGCAACTGCCTATCACTACCTGGTCAATAGGTGTTCCTGCAATCTCCTCGACTGGTTTCACCATATCAGGGCTGTGGGGGCATGCAACTGATGGTACCACTTCACTCATGTCGACATCCATCATGTCCTCATACTCAGCGTCCTTCTCAGCGATGATTGGTCGCCAGTCTTTTGAGCGACCCTGTGCTTGAAGGAATCTCCGTGTGTTTTCGTCCGATGGGAAGATTGATGAGGTAGCACCGAGCTCGACCCCCATGTTTGCGATTGTGGCCCTCTGGGGTACCGAGAGACTTGGGATACCATCTCCCGAATACTCGATGATTTTTCCCACACCACCGGTAACAGACAGCTTACGGAGTATGGTTAAGATCACATCCTTGGCGTTCACCCAGGGTTGGAGTTTTCTCTTCAGATTGATACAAAAAACCTCGGGAACCGTAATAAAGAACGGCCCGCCCGCCATAGCAATCGCCACGTCCAACCCTCCAGCACCTATTCCCAACATCCCGAGTGCACCGGCAGTAGGTGTATGGGAATCGGAACCCAATAAAGTCTCTCCCGGAACGCCGAAACGCTCTAAATGAACCTGGTGGCATATCCCATTGCCCGGCTTTGAGAAATAAATCCCATAACGTGTTGCAACCGATTGGAGGAAGAGATGATCATCAGCGTTTTCGAATCCTATCTGGAGAGTATTGTGATCTACATAGGAAACTGAGAGGTGGGTTTGTATGCGATCCAGCCCGAGTGCCATGAACTGGAGGTATGCAATGGTTCCTGTTGCGTCCTGGGTGAAGGTCTGGTCTATTTGGACTCCGATCTCGTTGCTCGGTTCTATAACGCCTTCCCTTAAATGCCCGACGAAATTCTGATATGTAATTGTTCCTTGCATGATCAGCCTCATCTCTCTTCTATGGGTATGTACCGTCTGTTGTGATCCCCGATGTACTCTTGGGTCGGTCTGAATATACGGTTATGGCTTACCTGCTCGGTCCAATGGGCAGTCCATCCGGCTACTCGTGCCATGGCAAAGACCGTCGTGAAAAGAGACAATGGGATACCTAGCAGCTTGAAAAGGATGCCAGAATAGAAGTCGACGTTGGGGTAGATTCCCTTCTTTCCTAGTTCTTTCTTAGCGACTTTTTCCAGTTTTAGCGCGGTTTGAAACAGTATCCTATCCTCAGCACCTCCTGTCCTTTTGAGAGTTTCTGAGAGTTCTCTCTGAAGGAGGATGGCACGGGGGTCCTTTGCCTTGTAGACTCGATGGCCGAACCCTGGGATCTTTCCTCCTGAGTCCAGATATTCCCTGAAATACGTATCAACGTTCTTGGGATCTCCTATCGACTGGAGCATGAGGAGAACCTCTTCATTGGCTCCTCCGTGTAATGGACCGCTAAGAGAGCCCACGGCCCCGGAAATTGCAGAGTAGATGCTTGCATTGGTCGAAGCAATCACGCGGTTAGTGAGTGTAGATGGGTTCATCGTATGCTCAGCATGAAGGATTAGACATTTGTCGAAAAGCCTTGCCAACCTCTTTTTTTGGGGTTCCCCTGTGAGCATGAAGAGAAAGTTCTCCGCATGAGTATACTTAGAGACAGGCGGCATCGGCTCCTCATTATTGCGATGCCTATCAAAGGCAGCGATGATCGTGGGAACCTTAGCTATGAGCGCAGATGCTCTTATTAGGTTGTGCTTGAGGAAACTGACGTCATCTGCGTAAAGATCCTCTCCTTGGAGAAAGGCTATCGAGGATTGGAGCGCGAGCATAGGAGGCATCCCCACAGGTAGATTGGTGATGGCATTAAGGACGGATCGGGGAAGGTGTCGCTGTTTCGACATGAGCGTTTTGAACAGTTTGTACTCCCTCAAGTTCGGAAGATGGCTATGGAGGAGTAGATATGCAGTCTCTTTGAATGTACTGTGCTCTACCAGGGCCGAAATGTTGATCCCACGGTATTCGAGGAGTCCCTTCATACCATCGATGAAACATATCGCAGAACGGGCGGCAATCAGTCCCTCCATCCCTGGTCGGTATTCTATTTGAAGTTCACCCTTGTTGGGCTTCATCTTATAAGGTTTCCCTTTCGTTTTCATAAGTATTTCCCTAAATATATATTTAGAATCTCTATTCGATTCTATCGTGGACAGGAATACCAAATCTCTCGAGGAGGATAGACTTTTTCATACAAATACTTCTTTATGGTCGGTGTGCAGTGTGGGGATGATCTTTGCGTTTGATAGCCGTGCAATTTATCACTCATTATTCCTCTTTTAGGAGGGATTTGGATGATATCCAACGCGTCGCCATGTGGCTACGGTAATACATAACCTTCGCTATAAATAAGCGTTTTGCTGGCGTCCTCCAGTATTCATATTTTTCCAAGGAAAGTGGGTCCTTCACGTTTCCCAGGAGTCCTAATGTGGTATGAGAGTTGACATATTTTCTGTAGTGGTATGGGTAATTTTTCCAAAGGAAATTGCCCTGAGGGGAATCTTAGCCATTATATCGGCATATTCCACCCATCTTGCAATCGATGTGTTCACAAAAGAAGGGATATATGTTTATCCTAAAGGCTCCAAAATAAAAAGTTGGGTCACACGCCTTTCAAAGGGAGATAGAGTGTGTTGGGAATACTGGATTGTATTTC
>JAZGAR010000013.1:0-2086 GCA_036475875.1 Thermoplasmata archaeon | reverse complement strand
ACTGGACATTTAAGCTGAACTCTATCGGTACCTTTTTTGAGCCTTCATAGACATAAATTGAGTCACTATCTATTCTGGAGCCAGCCCCTATATAATCCTCAAGAGCTACATACCAAACAGGTTCATCTAAGCTCTGGACCAATAAACTGATAGTAACGGGTTCATACAGTGCCACGGTATTGGAGCTCAGTTCTCTTATGACAAAGAAATCTAATGAGGTTGAGATCATCCTTAGGGAACTTGAGGTGGCAATGACCTCATCCTCCACAACTGCCACGGCCTTTCCAAGATTGCAGTTGATATCACCCATGGCCCTCATTGTGTATGAAACCGTTATTCTCTCTCCAATTGGTATATTCCAGGTGATCTTGTTATCCTGATATAGACCATCACCGCTGTCCACCACTACAAAGGCCGAGGGGATGAAGTCTATTATCTTCAGATGGTTTGCTGATAGGTCCTGGTGGATTCCCAGATCCAATACAACATCCACAAATTCTCCTGTCCTTACAACCTTCTTGGAAACTCTCTTTGTCAGAAGAGCGTCTTCGAATTCCTCGGAACCTCGGGTGTCCTTTTTTGTCCTGTTTTCAGAGACTTCAAGTTCAATGGGACCGTAGTACCGCCTTATTATGCCCGAATCCCTTTCACCAGCATCCAGTTGATATGAAACAGTAATGGGTTGAATATAGTAAGTTCCGGATTCTTCGGCATAGTAGGTGCGGGTAAATACATATACACCATCGGGATCCGCAGGCTCAATCATGTCAGATGAAAGAAGTATCAATCCATCTAACTCGGGAATCTCAAGGTCCAAGTTAGTAATATCCACAAGATCTGAATTGACTGGGTCCACCTCGATTTCGATTTCGAAGAGCTCGTTGACGCTTGTATTGATATTTTCTATGTAATTGACGCGCACATCGATTCTCATGTATTGAACAACTGTGATTTCATAGAACAGATCACCCTTCCCATTCATCTTGATCTGAATCGTATTTTCGCCTTCCTGCAGGTAAGGGGCAAGATCTATTGCGTCAGTTTCGCTTTTAAAGTTTCTTTGGGATTTGCTCACAGTTTCATCCACATGGACGCTTTTTATTTTCTTACCATTGACAATGATGTCGACTTTCATATCGACTTCTTCCATCCCTTTTACTACCTCACAAATGGCGAACATGGCTGCTATGGTATCGCTTGTTGTACCCCAGCCCCCATCAGGCATCCTCAGTGCTGCCAGCCATTCCAATGCACCTCTTACATCAGCCTTGTGGTTTCCCTCTTTAGCCAATACATAGGCAATCCAGCCTGTGGTTTCGTCCGCTCCTCCCAAGGAGGCCCCCGCCTCCCAGTGAGGTCCTGTTTTTGTGTTAATAAACCAATCAATGGGCTCTTTGGCCTTTTCTTTCTTCCCCAGCTTAAGGAGCGCCATGACATAGAACGCAGCACCATATGGATCCTTTAAATCCCCATTATCCCAGGCATCCTCAAGATACTTCCATTGCTTTGTTAAGGAACCTTTATAATCGGAATATGCCAAAGCATTGATCACGTAAGCGGAAAGGATGGCATCCTTCCCTTTTAAAAATCCGCTTGCAGGCCAGGAATTGTTTATCGGGTCCATCAAATCTAGAAGACACTGCTGAGCTTTTTCTTTCGTAGACGGTGATATGTAGAATCCGGCCTCATCAGCCTTGGCAAGACCGAACAGCACATAGGCTGTCATCCAGGAATCTGTAGAATCCGCTTTCCACCAGCCCCAACCACCATCATTGTGCTGAAGGTAATACAATCTCTGGATTTGAAGCACTATCAACTTGGAAAGCCATATTCTTCGTGATTCTGTAAGTTCCCCTATTGCCTCGTAGTACTCCCACATTAGAACGTTGGGAAGCAGTTTGCTCATTGTCTGTTCAGTGCAGCCATAAGGATAATCACCAAGGGATCTGAACCCGTCAAGTAACAGCCCTTGGTACCCTATTGCCAATCGCAAAACCGCAGCTTCTGAGCCTTCTATCTTCTCATCGAAGTATTCAATGGATTCGGTTACTTTATGCTCCACGGACCCTGTGAGATGTGTCGTCTT
>JAZGAR010000012.1:0-5889 GCA_036475875.1 Thermoplasmata archaeon | reverse complement strand
ATAAATGCTATAAAATATATTGAAAAAAAAATTCCGAACATAAAATTCATCTTTTGCGGAACAGGAGAAAAGGAATATATAGCCTCATTGGAGAATTTAATCAAGGATTTGAATCTTGAAAAAAAGGTATTGTATATGGGGTATGTTCCTCAGAACGATATTTTGAATTATGTTGCGCTATCAAATATCGCTCTTAGCCCCTATAAGCTCCATCCAAATCTAAATCCGGTGGGTTCTACAAAGATATTTGAATATCTTTTGGTTCCGAAACCCGTCATAGTTGCCGATTATTCCGCAAATAGAGAAGAGTTCAAAGATTTGGTATTGTTCTATAGATGTAGTGATTATAAGAGTCTAGGGGAGAAGATATTTGAAGTATATGAGAACGAAGAAGAATTCAATAAAATGGCGGAAAGGGCACAAGAGGTATTATTCAAAAGATACAACCCAGAGAGGAACGAAGAAAAATTAGTGGGAATTTACAAGAATTTACTTATCAAATAGGAAGTCGCCTGAATTATTTTTACACAAAGCCGTCTTTATCTAAACATTTATAAATCAACAAAACCTACCAAAACCGAAAATTATGCTCAATGTTGGTGTAATCGGCATAGGCATGATGGGCCAAAATCATGCAAGGGTTTATTCTGAGATCGCCAATTTGGTCGGCATTACCGATCCTGATGAGGAAATGCTTGGCGAGGTCTCCAAAAGGTTCAAGATTGAGGGATACAAACACTTCCACGATCTACTCGAACGCAAGGATTTGGACGCGGTAAGCGTTTCCTCTCCCACATCTACACATTTCGAGGTCACTTGCGCGGCGATCGAGGCTGGAAAACATGTTTTGGTGGAAAAGCCCATGGGCGGTGATTTGGAGAAGGCAAGGGAATTGGTAGCCAAGGCGAAAAAGAAAGGTGTTGTTCTCGCTGCAGGCTTCATAGAGCGCCATAACCCCGTGGTGTGTCTCACCAAGAACCTGATCGAGAAAAAGGGATTTGGTGATGTGATATCTGTATCCTCGAGAAGGGTCAGTTCTTTCCCCTCCAGGATCAAGGACGTGGGCGTGATTTTGGACCTTGGCATACACGATATCGATGTGATAAGGTATCTTCTAGACTCGAAAGTTAAGAGCGTTTATGCTCTTTCCGGTGAAACAGGCGAAAAAGAATTTGAGGATCACGCGAACATCCTCCTTGAGTTTGAAAGCGGGGTTTTCGCCTTTATTGAGGTGAATTGGCTCACTCCGATGAAGGTCAGAAAGGTTTCGCTGACATGCTCTTTAAACTTCGTGGAGATGGACTATATCAACCAGAACCTCCAGATATCCTCCTCTATCATCAAGAAGCTCGATATCAGTAACCTTTACAGAATTCCGCAGGAGTACGAGGAAAGAAAAATCGAGGTCGAAAGGAGAGAACCTCTGAAAAATGAGCTGAGCGATTTTTTAAATGCAATAGAACATGGGGGGGAGCCTTTGGTATCTGGTGAGGAAGGGGTCAGGACTTTGGAGATCGCACATGCCGCGATGCTCTCCGCAGAGAAGGGCGAAAAGATTTTAATTTAACTTTTTCGCATGCAAATACCGTCTAAAAGTCGAGGATTGCCCAGGATCCATGGCAAATATAAAAATAGTAATAATGCGATTAGGTATGGCTAGAATTATATGAGCAGGAGGTAAAATAAATGGCAGGAATAAAATTAAAGACTACAAAAGCTCAAAAATTGGCATATCTCGAACACACAGGTGATTATCGAAGCATTCCATACGATGAGTACTTCAACAGACTTTACGAATGGGCAAAGGAAAAAAAGGTAAGACCTGGTTTTAACTCCATGGGTATTTTCTACGACAACCCCGAAGAAACTCCTCCCGAGCAGTGCAAAAGTGAAATAGGCATTCCGATAGTTGGTGATGCAGAGTCAGAAGAGGATATCAAAATCAAAGAGCTTCCATCCATGGAAGTGGCTGTTACTAAGCATAAAGGCTCTACAAAAGAATACCAAGAAACATACAGAAAACTAAACGAATGGATCATGCGAAACGGTTACGAATGGGCAGGGCCTGCAATGGAGGTATACACCAAAAAGCCAAAGACAGTAGGAGAGGAAACGATAGTCTATGCGACCGTGCAGGTGCCTGTCAAGAAGAAGGTTCTATTGAGAAAATTGGTTGACAAGGAAGAAACCGAGAGTAGTGAATAGATATTTGCCTCTTTATGCCACTCACGGATCCTAGAATAAAAAACACGATATGGAAAAAACCCAAATATGCCAGGGCGCACCCGAAACTTCGAAAAATCCACATCCTAAGAGTCATGTTCACATCACGATTTTAAGTCTTGAGCAAAGAGGAACATTTCAAGGATCCAGGGTATTTTATTTCCCAATACCCCTATAAATAAACCCCTTCCTATTGCAAACATCCCTTTCAAAAACATTTCTTCCATCGACCATGATAGAAGTTCTCATCAACTCTTTTATGCGTTCGAGGTTCAGATTTTTATATTCTGTGTGTGCCGTCACCAAAACTATGCAGTCTGAGCCTTTTATTGCATCCTCGATGTTATGGAGCACATCAAGTCCTTCGAATTCTTTGACAAAGGGGTCATGCAATCTGATCTTCGTAGCCTTGCCCATCAGCTCTTTAACGATTGGCAGGGCAGGAGAGTTTCTGGTGTCGTCAGAGTCCTCAAGATAGGCGAGGCCAAGCACGGATATGATGGCTTCTCCAATCTTAATACCTCCCTCCTGAAGCGCCTTTTCTGTCAACTCCACCATATGGTGTGGCATTGATTCGTTTATTTCCCTGGCCAAAGCGATTATTTTAGGCGAGAGTTCATTTTTAACGCCATAGGCCAAGAGCCAGGAATCCTTTGGAAGGCAGTGTCCACCAACCCCAGAACCCGGTATATGCATATCCCTGAACGGGCATTTGTTTACAAATCCCCTAACTTCATAGGTGTTCACACCCAACTTTTCGCAGATCAGAGCTATCTCGTTTGCGAAGGCGATCTGAACGTCCCTATATGCATTTTCTGCGGTTTTTACTATCTCTGCGGTGAGAGAGTCCGTTGGAAAAAGTTCACCTTCAACTATGTGTTTGTACAATTCTACGGCCATTTGCGCACTTTCCTCGTTTATACCTCCTACGACCCTATCGTATTCCCTGATGTTTTGCAGTAGTCTACCCGGCATCACCCTCTCCGGGCAATTGGCCAGATAAAAATCCTTCCCAGCCACCATGCCTGACATATTCTCAAGGATCGGTCTCACCACTTTATCCATGGTGGTTGGTGCGATCGTGGATTCTATTATCACCAGAGAGCCTTTCGAAAGATTTTTACCGACATCACTCACAGCCGATTCGAGGGGCGAATATTCCGGCTCCATTTTTTCTTTATTGAAGGGGGTTTGTACAGCAATCAAAATGGCACGAGCGTCTTTGCAAACCGAAAAATCCTGTGTGGCGGAGAGTTTTTTCTCGGATACCAGTTTTTTCAAAAGTTCCTGAAGTTTGGGCTCTTTGCCCTTTATAGGGCATTCTCCGTTGTTGATCATATCGACCTTCGGCCTGGAGCGGTTGATGCCTACGACTTCAAAGCCCTTCTTGGCAAACGCCACAGCCACTGGAATACCCACATAACCCATTCCTACAACCACGATTTTTTTCCCCATATTTTTCCCTCTATCCTATAATACCAAGAATCGCTAGCGTACCAACAATAAAGCAAAGTATCCCCTCTATACTCCAAAGCATCCAGACCAACTGCCGCTCTTTCACCCTTCTTTTTTTCATAATAAGATGGGTCAGTGATTCCGTTCTTCCTTCGTAGGATAGATAACCCTCCTTGTCAGGAGTACCGTAATTCTCGCCTTGGAAATGCCCCCTTAATTTCAGGAAAAATTCTATGATCATGGGTATGAACAAAAGGGCACCAACTGTCTTCAGATCCGCCACTATTGCTGCGCAGGCTATGGTCGCACCCACGAAAAGGGTGAGGGTATCCCCAGGGAATATCCTTGCTGGGAATCGATTGAACCAGAGAAAGGCGATAAGCGCCCCTAGAAGAGGAAACAACAGCATCAAAGAGTCTGTGGCATCGAACCGGAATGAAATAATTATCAATGTTACGGTGATGATTATCCCCAATCCAGCGCCCAGCCCGTTGAACCCTTCCAACATGTTTCCTGCATTGGCGGCACAGGTCACACCAAAAGTGGCGATCAGTATCATAAAAATCCCAAAATCCTGGGTAAAGAAGATGAAAGACATTGTGGTTTTATCGGCCACGTAAACCCCCACTGGGATGGCGAACAGAAAGGGAATAACCGCTTTGAGTCTCTGCCTCAAACCGAACAGGTCGTCCATGATGCCCGTGAGGGCAGCTCCAACAACAGCCAATAGAGGTGCAGCTAGAATCGGAAAGTCATCTCCATTAAGGACCTTGTTGATCACCATCAAGGTGGAAACCCCTGCAATGAATCCTATGACCACCGCGAATCCACCCATCTCAGGGATTTTGGGTTTGTGAAATTTGTTATGATCCACACCGGTTAGCCCCCTCTCGGCCAATTTTTTGATTAGCCAGGGAACAGTCACGATAGTGGTCAAAAATGAGACTATCAGAGATATAATCAATATTTCGGGCATGCCTCTCAATCAAAGTGAACTCACTGATTGGTAAAAAATCTTTTGCTGTGAGAATCTTTTTGTTTGAATTTCGAGTGGAGGGGAAAGGATGAAAAGGCCAGTTATACATGAACCCTAAAATTCATCCATTTGACAATCCAAATCCATGCCCTCACTATCTGGGATTTTTATCGAGGCGTCCAAAGTCTCGATCATCCCCTCATCCATTGCCTCGTAATCCATTAATAACTCCTCATCTTCTGTAAGTTCTTGTTTATCGGCCATTCTCCCCTCATTCCTGTGATAAATCCGTGTTTCAAAGATGTTCGCAAGCACAACCAAGGCGATCAAGGCCAAGGTGAACTGTAACAGAGGCAACAAAGATGCAGGGTAACTGATAGCCAACTTTCCCTCACCGATATATTTTATCATGAACAATGGTATTCCTGCCACTGAGACCGTCAAGAACACCAATGCATTCCTCTGAAGAATGCTGCCATCACTTCCCCACTCGAATATGATGCCGATAATCAACATGGACAGCCCGAGAACTATCAAGATAATTATCGGCTCCATCTCGGACAAGATTGAAGTCTGGCCGGATGTACCCCAAATACCGCAAAACAAGTAGAAAATCGACCCAAACGCGGCCGCAACAGCATATCTATGTCCATAACGGGAATCTATGCCCATGCCAATTATCATGGGGAGTATGAGAAAGTAGAGAATACTCGAGGCTTCGAACAGGTTGGCCATTTATATCGATAAAAATTAGAGACCGATTCCCTTAAAGAATTGCCGATTCGAATATCAAGTTAGAAAATAATGAAGAGGGAAAGGCCAGGAGAATTTTTACTGAGGATAGGCAAAGAAAGATATAAAATACAAAAAGCGTTGGGGGAGAAATGGTTAAACAGAGCCTTTCACCCGACGAGACATCTTCCTCATTGAAACGTAGCCAATTGCGCACATGACCAAGACTATGGGAATGAACAGGAGCCAGGGTGCACCTTCCTCCCTTTTTTGCACTTCCTTTTCTATCTCCTTGTATTCCACGGCCTCCAGGTCATAGTAGGTGACCGTCATAGCGACTTCATGACCCTCAAACCCGGAAACAGGAGAACCAAATCTTAGGGGTGCGATCATGGAGGTGTCCTCTCTAAAATCTATGAATTGTCCGTCTTCAATTGAATCCCCAAGAACGAGTTGTACGGACATGGAATACTCTATTCTCAGTTCCACATAGCTGTTATCAT
>JAZGAR010000011.1:0-17216 GCA_036475875.1 Thermoplasmata archaeon | reverse complement strand
CAAAGACCGATATAAAATAATCATAGAAATTGAGGCGGCTCAATAACTCATAAAGAGAATTGAAATCGATTTCGCAATTGGTTACAAGGTTTACAATATCATAATGATCCTTTAAGATCTTTTGCTGGAGATAGAATGGATCAAAAGCTTCTTTCAAATCTTCTGTCCGATCTAATAAAGCCTTTGACTTAAAAAGTAACAACACCTCAACTTTGGGGATGTACAATTCGACATCCTCTGTTTTGATACTTTTTTGATATTCGAATGATAATTTCCATGGTATAATTATATCCGTTCCTTTTAAAAGATTTACATCTTCAACCGAGCAAGCATCAATAATAATTCGTTCTGGGCCTCTTGGAGTTATTACCTCCTTGAAATACGCCTTCTCGAAAAGCCCTTCTGATTTATAGCCATGTGAACTAAGATATTGATTTACTACGATGTCTTTTTGTCTTCGTTCCGAGAAAAGGATATCGATATCTCTTGAGCCTAGTGTTGGATGATGAAAATGTACCGCCCATCCACCGATTATCATGGGATGATATCCATAAATCTCATTAAGCCATTTGCAGAGTTCTATCATTTCCTGAAAGCTTTCCTTGGTGATTTCCTCGTAATATAGATCCTCGAATCTCATAGTTCTATGCCCCATTTCCTTCTCAGCAATTCTTTTGTATAATGCGCTTTGTTATCACAAAATAGATCGATTATTGTTTGTACCTCCGTTGTATAAGTATCATGAGAATTCATAGCATCTCTGATATCCAGTCCCGTAAAGTCCCATGAATAGAATTCAATCCTGGTAAGTCCATATTTTACAGAGGTAAGATCATTCTTGATATCCTCTATTTGTTCTTTTGGATCTATATAACAGCATATCGTGTCCCCCCTGAAATAGGAATCGTATTTTTCAAGGGCGGAATCAAGACAAAAGATTACTTTTTCTCTTTTTAAAAACTTAATAACTTTATCTTTTTTCAGATCTAAATTCAGCTCAAGAGTGCGATTGTTTTTCATCGTTCTGAAGAATGATATGGCTCTCAATATTCCTGTGGGGTTGATCAGTTGATATCTCACGATGCCCAAATCTTCTGGGACATTCGTTAAAAAGGGCTTTCTAATTTTTTCAATAAAATTATTCTCCTCAAGCCATCGAAAGACCTTGTTAATCTGTCCCAGGGATATACCGGTGTTTCTCGCTATCATCCTCTGTGAGGTGGCAGGCTGGTTTAATACGCATTTCAGAACTTCGAAGGTCTTCGGAGCCACAGGATTCATATGTTCACCAAACAACGAAATGTTCACTATATAGTGAACATACGATATGGACTATATATAGCTTTTCCTGATTCTATAAGGTCCTTTTAGTCAAGCTTTAGGGATTTGGGTGGAGGTAGAGAGGAAGGGGCAGGCGGGTGGAATGTTACAGCGGCACTTCCCATTCGCAAGTTGTAGTTGCGTGGATCCAGTAGCCCCTGCCGATTTCGAAGTAATCAGAATCAATGTGAAGAGTAGGGGAACAATAATTGCTTTCTTGCACCGTTTTTCTGTACTAGGAAGTTATATTCCATATTTTGATTTCAGTCGTCGCACCAGTTGCAATTTTAGAGCCATCTGGACTCCATGACAAATCGTACACCCTCCTGGTGTGTCCTCTAAGTTGTTGGACGATCTGCCAATTGCTCGTGTTCCAAATATCAACAATTGTGCGATTTGGCCATAAGGCCAGTTTAGAGGAATCTGGAGACCACGCCAAGTTCTCTGGTCCACCACCATAATAGTATAACATGGATTGGATATTTTCCCACGTTGCAGTTTGCATTATTTTTACAGTTCCATTTATATCATTAATAGCTAAAGCGAACATTGTTCCATCGGGGCTGTATGAAACAGAATACACCTCGTTCGGATTATCAGTTAGTTCCATTTCCTTCTCCCAGGTCATTGTATTATATATTTTTACTATTCTACCGACAGCCAGAGCAATTTCTTCTCCATTTGGGCTCCATGAGATGCTTTCCACCACCGCATCCACCTTAATATCTTTTATAATTTCCCAAGTATCAGTATCCCAGATTCTCACAGTAAATCCAGGTGCAAAATTTGCGGCAGCGAGTTTTGATCCATCAGGGTTCCAAGATAAACATAACAAAAACGAATCATTTTCTGAAATGATATGACTGATTTGCCATGTTGATGTATCCCATATTCGTAAAGTTCCATCAATAGAAATCGAGGCCAATTTGCTCCCATCGGAATTCCAAGCGACCATCACAACACTGCCGTCGTGGCCAGTAATATTTATTATACCTCCCCATGCGATTGTATCCCATATTTGTATGGTAGATCTAAATGAGCTAGTTGCCAACATACTTCCGTTCTGGTTCCATGAAATACTAGTTATTCCTCCCCCAAATCCTCCTTTAGTTGTAATTGTAACTTCACTCTCATCGAGGTGAGGCTGAGGAGGTTTACTATCGTCTAGACATCCTGAAATAATGATGGAAAGCAGGATGAAAATTATCACTGCAAACCTTTTATCCATTTTGTCACCTTACTATATATTACAGCTCCCTTCCTGTTCATCAATAAAACCAATTGTTTTAGCCAGATAAATACCTTCCGACCCAGCCTGCTCTGCGGTCTCCCCAAGAACCAACCCGCGAAAATTATTTGTCCTGATAGGTGTATATGAGGTTGCAATGGGGGGAGAACCATGCCCAAGGAAAACAAATCCAAATTCGGGGAGGAAGAATTCGTTTGTAAGTACTGCCTCCAACACGACTCCAACAAGATCACCATGATCGCGGACTGCAAGGAGTGCGGGGGTAAAGGAGAGGCGAGTCTGAATAATCAAACCTGCCTCACCGGCATTCTAAATGGATTGTGCCAGGAATATAACGTGAACTCTGTCATTCTCTCCCATTATATCGAAACAAAATATGCTGATGAGCCCATGGAAATTCTCAGGATGATGGTCGAGTTAGTGCACGATCTGGAACAGTTGAGTATAAGGGAGCCTTTTGAGGAATATTTTGCCAACGATACCAGCCTTACTTCTTCATCGAAAAATCAGCAGAAAAGTGCATGTGAAAGATGCGAACTTCGGCCCGAGAGGCTATTTAACGGGCTAAAAAAGCATTTTCTTTCCGACATATCGCTCTTCTATGCTGAACTCAAAGATCATTCAAAGCAGGTTGCGGACAACAAAAAAGGGGAATGTACCGAATGCATTAAGACAACTAAAAGCGATTTGGTTTACCTGTTCAACAAACTCGAGAATTTTAGAGCGCATGTGATTTACAAGGGGTTCCAGATAGTCATCTAAGGTTAAGAAAATTGGGGAGATGAAAGATATGGAAGAGGAAAGAGCGGTTCTCAAACCGAAGAGGCAGGTCATCAAACCTAAAAAAAATGAAAAAAGGGAAGAGGCAAGGGCCGGGCCTCCTCCTAAAGAAGAGGAAACCGAGATCAAAAGAAAAAAAGATGTTTTTACTTTTGAGGAACTGCTCAATGAGTTAGGCGAGATTGATATTGCCGTTCTAAAAAGGGGGATGGAACGGGTGATTAACAGGAGCAAGAAGATCCGGCCTGGTTTTTCATCCTCATGGGTATCACCAAATCCACCGGAAGGGGCAAAGGCTGTGACCAGCTACGATATAGATGGAAGCAAAGTGACGCTTTTCCAACTGCCTGATGAGGTGGAATCATCGTACCATATTAAACCAATAGAGTACGATCTTCCATTAGAACAAGTCAGACTCATTCATCTGGCAAGAACGCATCTAACAGATCGTTATCCAAGGAACATCCAGATAGACAACCCCCAGCAAGCTAGAGAATACATCTCAAAGTTGGGTAATCGCCTAATCTATCAGCTCGCCAAGAAGCACGGTATCAAGCTGGGCATGAATCGCACAGAGGAGATGCAGAACGTGAAAAAACTCTCAGAGGTGCTTGCGAAGTACACTGCTGGGTTCGGCGTGGTGGAGTTCTTTTTAAAGGATCCGTATATTCAGGACATATACATCGATGCATCGCCTTCAGAAAATAGGGTTTACATCAAACTTGGTGGCTTGAACCAACCTCTTTTAAGCGAAAAATGCGTCACAAATGTGAGTGTTGGTACAGAAGATGCCGAAAGCCTCCTCTCCAGATTCAGGTACGAGAGCGGCAGGCCATTCTCCGAGGCGATGCCTGTTCTCGAAACCGACTTATCGGCATACAAAACAAGAGCAACTGCCATAGGAAAACCCTTGAGTCCCGAAGGAATCGCTATAGCACTGAGAAGGCACTCCTCTGATCCCTGGACTTTGCTGAAGCTAATAGATAACGGCACGATCACAGCTTTGGCTGCAGGCCTGATGTCATTTTTGATAGACGGTAAATCCACGATTCTTGTGGTGGGAAGCAGAGGCTCGGGAAAAACGTCCTTGTTGGGAGCCTTGATGCTTGAATTCCCGCATAACCAGCGCATTCTCACGATAGAAGACACCTTGGAGCTACCTGTTTTGAGAATGCAGGAAATAGGTTACAAGGTTCAAAGCCTCTATGTACAATCCAGCCTCGGCGGAAAAGCTGAGATGAATGCCGATGAAGCACTACGAATATCCTTGAGATTGGGAGAATCCGCCATAGTTATGGGAGAGGTAAGAGGCCAGGAGGCGAGGACGCTTTACGAGGCAATGCGCGCAGGTACCGCAGGCAGCTCGGTTCTGGGCACGTTTCACGCGGACTCGGCCAAATCGGTGTACCAAAGGGTTGTGCACGACATGCATATCTCTCCAAAATCCTTCCTCGCCACTGACATCATAATTGTGGCGGGAGTTACAAGACCCGCCGGAAGTCAAATACAGAAAAGGAAGGTTCTACAAATTGCAGAGATCAGGAAGCATGAAAGCGAGGAAAACATGTTTCAAGATCTTATGCTCTACGACGAGAGTGCAGATAAAGTCCTCGAAACAAAAGTATTCAACTACCGCTCAGAAAAAATAGGGACCATTGCAGCCTCTTGGGGTATGAGTCTGGAGAAATGTATAGAGAATATCCATATGAGGGCAAAGTACAGGCAGATGATGGTTGACTATTCAAGGGAGCACAATAAAACTCAGCTGCTCTCAGCTGAGTGGGTATCAAAGTCAAACAGCACATTTTGGAATCTGATCGAGAGGCACAGGGAAGGTGTGAAAATTGACAACAAAAAGGTGATGGAAGACTGGAATAAATGGTTCGAGAGGAGCGCTATTTATGCCTGATTCAGATCTTGGCGATTGGAAGGCAAAGCACCAGGAAAATGTTTACGGCAACGTTTTTTTCAGATGGTGCAAGGCAGTCAATAATAGGTTCGCCCCTTCACCCGAGAAGCTCGAAGAAATGGAGAACAAAAGGAAGGAAAGATTCAAAAAAGAGGAGCAACGTTATCACATAACCCTGAAGGAATTCCGGGAGATCGAGCAAAAATATTCTGAATCTGACCAGAACTACAAAAGAGCTGATAAGAAACTCAAGGCATCTGAGAAAGCCCTTAGAAATGCTGAAAGAATATACAAGCAGGAAAAATTCAACAAGGCCGTGAATTTCCTGGGCTTGGATATCACCCTTCATGAGGTCATGCTCTTCGCAGGCTTTTGCGCCGTGGTTTCGCTGGGAATTGGCTTCGTGCTCGTGATTCTCGCTTTCCTTATTCTCAACATGAGCATTTTCGAGGCTGGAATATATCTTGTGCCTCCATTATTGGCCACTCCTTTGCTTGTTTTTGGCTTTATTGCATCGTATCCGGAGATACTCGCCAAGAGAGTAAAGACAAAGTCACTTGGCAGGTCCCCTGAAGCAGTGAACTACATTGTCATGTCGATGCGATTATCACCGTCTTTGAGCAAGGCTATTGCATTCGCTGCAGAGAGTACGGATGAGCCCATTTCTTCAGGCTTAAAAAAGGTGCTTTGGGACATCTACATGCGCAAATACGATAATTTAGAGGAGTCGTTTCTGACCTTCGCGTACGAGTGGGGCGAGTGGAACGAGGACTTCAAACGCGCCCTCTACGCCATCAGGTCCTCCACTCTTGAGAGAAGCGAAGAAGGCAGGACAAGGATTCTCGATAAGGCATCAGAGATCATTCTTGAGGGCACGAAGAGGAGAATAGAGGGTTTTGCATCATCCTTACAAGCCCCGACAACCGTGTTGTTCGCGCTTGGGATACTGTTGCCTATGATGATAGGTGCCATGCTCCCTTTGATGGCACTGCAAGTTCCCACTGCAACGGGTTTTGAAACCACCGCATCAAAACAAACCACACCAGACACCGAAAGCGCAATAGGTATAGTGCTACTCATGGATGTCCTATTTCCAGGAATTGCCTTCATCTATGCCTATCATATATTGGGAAAACGTCCTGGCACAGCTACTCCGCCAAATGTGGAATCCAAACTCTCGATACGAGAAGGAAGAACTATAACCTCCATCACCGTGTTGCTGGGTGTTGGATTTGGGCTCCTGGGCATCCCATATCTAAGGGACTACATGGGGGCGTTCGGAACTGTCCTAGGCCCTGTGCCAATAGTGTTGGGCATTGGTTTTGCAATTGGCTTTTTTTGCAAAGCAACCTCGAGATCTCAAAAGAAGAGAAGAGACGAAATCAAGAAAATGGAGGAGGAATTTTCTGATGCGCTTTTCAAGCTCGGGAGCAGGATAGCTGAAGGTGAGCCTCTGGAGACGGCCCTCAGAAAGGTGGGCGATTCCATGAAAGGCACCAGAGTTGCAGGGTTATTTGATAGGATTTCGTATACCATTCAAGTAACACGTTCCACTCCCGAAAAGGCCATGTTTGGAAAGGAGTTTGGGGTTTTAAGAGATATGCCTTCCCGTACCATTAGAGCCGCCATGAAGACGGTGACTGAGAGCGTTAAAAAGGACGCTTCCACCGCGGGAGGTATAATAATCAACGTTTCCAATTATCTGAGGGATATGAAAAAGGTGGAGCATGACATCAAAACCAGCCTAAGCCAGACAGTCGAGATGATGAAGTCCACAGGCATTTTATTCGCACCTTTGGTCATGGGTATCACGGCCTCGTTGTATGTATTGCTTTCCAGAGAATTCGCATTGCTGCCTGGCTCGACTCAACTGTTGTCGAATGACGCGTTCTTTCTGATAATCGGAATATATCTGGTTCTGATGGTGATGGTTACGCTCTACTTCTCTGTAGGCATCGAACATGGCGAAGATAGGGTCGAGCTGAAACATTCCATAGGCAACGCCGTGCCAATAGCTGTTGTGGTTTATGCCCTTGCCTTGGTTTTCGGTCAGTCCGTGATAGGTTAATAATGTGGTGAGACGAATGACGAGAGAGGAAATATTCGGAAGGGAAGAGTCGCTGGTTGAGAGAGTAGGCAAGAAGGGTTGTTGCTACCTCGGAAAAATCGTTTCTTATCCTGCAGGGAGGTACGAAGAGAGCGGTGCGGTATACCTGGATATCACCTCCCCCCACTGCATGCTCGTGGTTGGTAAAAGAGGCACAGGCAAATCCTACACCTTGGGCGTGGTGGCCGAGGGGTTTGGCATGCTCGAAGAGAAGGTCAGAGAAAGGATCGCTGTGCTCGTATTGGATACTATGAGCGTTTTTCACAGCTTAAAAAGCGTCAATACAAATCAGGAAGAAACGACAAGACTGGGAGATTTCAACGATCTTAAGCCAAGAGATTTTGGGGATTATGCGAAAGTTTTCCTTCCGAAACTCACAATCGAAAAGATCCGGGCAGAGGGTAAAGAAGTGAGCTTTGATGAAGTGCTGCAGCTCCCTCTCAGGGATATAAGTATTCATGACTGGCTTTCTCTTCTTGACCTGAAACCCACTGAGCCGACTGGAGTTTTGCTCGTAAAGGTTATAGATGCTCTTCTTTCGAGAGGCGAAGCTTTCGGATATGAAAAGGTATACGAAAAGATAGAACAAGAGCGTGCAGAGGATCATGTAAAAAGCTCTCTTACCAATCTTTTCAAGATGGTGGAGGAACTGAAGGTTTTTGACAAGGTCGGAACACCTTTAAAAAGCATGGTAAAAGGAGGGCAATTGAGCGTATTGGACATAAGCTACTTGGGCAGGATAGGAGGATTCGATGTCAGGAATCTGATTCTTGGCGTGATAGGAAGGAAGCTACTTTCCGAGAGAACTCTATATACCCTCCTGGAGATGCAGGCGGAGGCGAATCTCATCGATTCAGAATTGGAGGAGAGCATTGCAAAAGAGCATCCTTTGGTTTACATGCTCATAGACGAGGCACATCTTTTCTTGCCTGCTTTGCAAAAAACTTTGGCATCCGATGTTCTCATAGACTGGATCAAGCTCGGCAGGCATCCCGGGCTATCACTAATTCTCGCCACACAGGAGCCCAGTGCTCTGCATGAGACGGCAATCAGGCAGTCTGATATCATACTTGCACATAACGTCACGGCCAGCGACGATATCACAGCCTTGGGCAAGGCAAAACAATCCTTCATGTCTGGCAGCAAGGACATTCAAAAGATAGTTTCGACAATGGAATTCAAGAAGGGCCTGGCAGTGCTTTTCGACGACAAGACGAGGAAGATGGAGATGGTGATGATAAGGCCGAGGATGAGCCTTCATGCTGGAATGGACGCCAGCGCGCTGAGGTGAGGTAAATAAAAATAATTCTATATTCAACCAATAAAAAATAGATACCCACCTAAAAACATTCAAATAATACGAGAATCATGTAGTTATTAACCAAGTGGATCATTCAAATAGGAGTGATGATTTGCATTCGGAAAATGATGTCGAACTGGATTTGACAAAATACTACCCCATCTCGGATAAGGTAGGAGTAGGCGAGCTTCCAGATATCACCCTTAAGAATATCAGTATTGCCTTCTTCCTCCTAGGATTGATAGCTTTCATGGTGAACGCGCTCATGTCTTCTTGTTCATGAGGCAGGAATGGGCAGTGATATGGCCCGCGACTTCTGGGGCTGTGGCAGGTGTAAGTCTGATGTGTTTTGGTAGTGCGCTTTATTTATTCCATCGTATATGGGAAAGCAAATTTGAGTGAAGTGGATTTTGCTGGCTCATGATAGGGCGTGAGTGTTAAGGGAAGATTGAAATGAGCGATGCAATAGTGACAGAGAACCTCACAAAAATGTTCGGCAAATTCACCGCATTGAACAATTTGAACCTGAGGATAAAGCATGGGGTATGCGTGGGCTTCTTAGGACCGAATGGCGCCGGGAAGACCACAACGATAAAAATTCTTACTAACATGCTCAGGGCAACGAAAGGTAATGCTTACATTGAGGGCATGGATGTGGAGAGCACACCTAAAGATGCCCTCGCAAGGATCGGTTCCGTGGTGGAGACGCCCGAGTTTTACCCTTATCTGACACCGATTGAAACGCTGACCTATCTAGGAAAGATAAGGGGATTAAGTGATGGAGGATTGCGAAGCAGCATAGATAAGGTAATAAGTGACATGAAACTCGGTGAATGGAAGGACAAACGCATTGGCAAGTTTTCCAAGGGGATGAAACAACGTCTAGGCATTGCTCAGGCACTTTTGCATGAACCCCCGATTTTAATTCTGGATGAGCCAACCAACGGCCTTGATCCCAGGGGAATGGTAGAGGTCAGGGAGATCATCAAAATGCTTAAGAAAGAAGGGAAGACCATCTTCATGAGCTCGCATTTGCTTTTCGAGGTTCAGGAGGTGTGTGATAAGGTGGCCATTATAAACAGAGGACAACTCTTGATATACGATGAGATCGGGAAATTATCGAATTTGGCGGATGTGGTAAAAATCGAGGTCCAAACCCTCTCACCAGTAACACCCGAACAGGTGAAGGCCATCCAAGATTTCAGGGCTGTGAAGAACGTGGTGGTCTACTATCCGCAACTTTTTGTTGTGGAGCTTGAAGGCAGAGAGCCTGAAAAGGCTCATTTACTTAGCGATCTTCAGAAAGTTGGGGGGATGAGGGTAACGTCCTTCAGAGCGGTGGGCACAGCGTTGGAGAACCTCTACATGAGCTTGATATCGGATTCAATTTAGGTGAAAATATGGAAAAGGGAGAAGAACTTTCATTGGAATCTCCTCAAAATCAGAATACTGTTCCAACCGATTTCAAGCAGTACTTTACAGTTGTCAGGTACGAATTATTGAAATACCTCCGCAGTAGAAGACTTATAGCGATGTGGATCATTCTCGCTTTGATCATTGGGCTAATTATAGGCCTTCCTCCTGCCCTTGGAGTCGAATACCCCTCAGATGCGTTGGGGCTTGCCCAATTGTTCGTTGGCTTCGTCTCGATCCTTGTAGTTCTATGTTTTACGTTTTTTGGAGCCGATGCCATAGTCTCAGAGTTTCAGCAAAAAACCGGTTATGTCCTTTTTCCAAACCCGCTGAAGAGATCGGTGATCCTATCGGGAAAATTCACAGCCAGCTTATTATCAGCAGTGCTTACAATCACCATATATTATGGAGCAATAATGGCAGCGGTTGGGGCTATTAATCATTCTATCCCCGGCGAGATCGTTATTTCCTATCTATTTTGTATAATTTATCTTTTGGCAGGAATGGCGGTAGCTTATCTCTTCAGTTCGTTAATGAAAAGTGTTGCCATGGCATATGTGCTTGTATTCTTTTTCTTCTTCATGATAATGGATATAATAAACGTTATGTTCATGATAGCGGGAGTCACACCTTGGGCCAGCTTAACATTCAGCTCTGGTATAATTACCTATGTCCTTTACGTACCCTATCCTACAGCAACTGATGTTGGACCCTTCAACATGTTCTATCCAGAGATTGCATTGAGCCTTCTGGTCATGTTGTTCTATCTGGTTATCACCTTTGCATTGACCTATTTTACATTCTCGAGGAAAGAGATGAAGTGAGAAAACTGAGTAAAGGGATTTCATACCTCTTATAAATCAAGTCCCACGCTTCCTCAAAAAATCCCCAACGATCTTTTCATGATCGAAAGCCAAGCTCGGTATTTTATCCAGAGAAAAGAGCTTTACCTCCTTGGCATCAGAGCCCGACTCCATCTCGCCCCCTATCATCTCCATCTCAAAAACCACAGATACCGTATGACCCCTGGGGTCTCTTTTTGGATCCGAGTACACACCGAATAATTCTTTGATTTCGGTTCTAAGCCCCGTCTCCTCCTCCATCTCCCGGATCATAGCATCCTCGACCTTTTCATCGTACTCCACAAAACCACCGGGCAGTGCATATTTGCCCTTGAAGGGTAGATTGGCCCTTTTAATGAGCACGAGTTTACCTTTGTAGATGATGATCCCGTCCACGGTTAAAGAAGGCTTTAAAAAGCCTCTATTTTCCAAGAAAGCCTCCAGGCTTTTCATACCCCTCGTGTACTCCTCTAAAAGTTTTTTACCCAGGGGCGTCAACTCCGTTCTTCCTCCACCTTTGCCTCCACGCTCCGACTCCACCAATTTCTCTTCAAAAGCGGTCTCCATCTCCCTGATCACACCCCACAAATGCCTGTACGACATCTTCATTTCCTTGGCGGTTCTGCTTAAGGAACGTGTCTCATCTATTAACTCTAAAATACGAGCCCTTCCCTCGCTCACCAGGAACTTACCGTCTTTTTCGAGCCAGGCCTTTGCATTCAGTTTTTTCATCGACAGCTGATAGGCCCCATTAAACATAAATCTTATTGGGTAGCAGATTTCCTAAAACTTCAACTCGAACCCACAGGTGCATCTCAAGGTTCTTCCCTTGATGTCCATCATTCCCCCACATTGTGGGCATTTTGCTTTGGCAAGGAAGTGCTCAAGCCACGCATCTCGAATATCCGGCTCATCCTCGAGTTTGATTTTCTTCAACAGAGCCTTGTCATCTTCTGAAATGGCAATCACTTCCAATGCCTCGTAGTCCACACTAGTCATCTTCTTCTTTTCCTTGGTCTTTATTTTCATCACAAGTGGCGCTATAGCTAAACCTGCGAAAAGTCCTCCTACATGGGCGAGATGGGCTATTCTACTGATAAAGCATATTTCTTGAGAAGAGATGAACTGGAAAAAAGTTGCAACAATTGCAATAAGCAAAAAGATAAAGGCCCAAGTATAAATAGGAAGGGGTTGTGGAAATGGAAAAAATGCGAATTTGTCCCTTGGATATAACCTTGCATAGGCACCAAAAATCCCGAACAGGCCTCCAGAAGCACCGAGAATTATAACATTCGATTGTAGTAACCCTGAGGTAACAGAAAAGGTTATGGCTGCTAATATCCCTGTGACATAGTATATTATTGCGAACCTAAGCGTACCGACCTTCTCCTCGAACACGAGGCCGATAAACACCAAAAACAACATATTGAAGAGAAGATGTATGAAATCTACGTGTAGGTACATTGAAGTTATTAATGTATATAGCTCATTTCCAGTGAATAGATTTTGGGGGTCAAATGCGAGATCATACTTGATGATCGGAAATGCGAATGATATCATAAAAATGATTACATTTATAGAAACAAGGGTGTAGGTCAAAAACACTTTTTTCCAAAAAGTGACAACCAACCCCACGATTATCAGGATTATCACCAGAATCGATAATATATCGATTTTTATCACCTCTCATTCATACAACGATTCTCTAAAGCTTTCTCAAGAGATCTTCCAGTTCCGAAGGACTTCTTGCGAGGAAATCTGCACCAGCCTCGGCAAGTAATTCCATGTTCATTGCCCCCCACAAAACGGCAATGGTTTTACATTTCGCGTTCTTTCCGGCATTGATGTCCATTGTCGTGTCCCCGATCATGACGGTTTGCCCTGGCTCAACATCCAAGGCCCTGCAAATCCGTATTATTTGAGATGGCGAAGGTTTGAGCTCAGAGATATCATCATCACCTTCAACTGCATCCACAAAACCCATGATGTTCAAGCCATTCAACACCTCTTCAGCCACATACGTTTGCTTGAGAGTCACGACCCCGATCTTTTTTCCTTGGTCTTTCAGCATGGCCAGAATTGGCATCATACCATCATACACCCATGTTCCATCCAGGTACGTGGAGAGATACAATTTACGATAGTAATCCACAAGTGGCTTTGTATCGGGTGTTTTAAGGGTCAATGCCCTGCTCAAAGGCACTCCTATCAACCCCCGCAGTTTCTTCTTTTCGAAAGGCTCGAAACCGAAATGTTTCAAGGTTTCGTTTATGCACCTTCCTATCACTCCCTTTGAATAGATCAAGGTTCCATCTAGATCGAAAAGTGCAGTTTTAAAGCCTTTCATCGCGCTGGGAATGAAGTTTTCAGATAAATATATTTGGTGTGCCCTGTGTTCATATTTTCCCTTCTATGTTACCCATGATTATTGGTGTAAATGCGGTAATAACCACAATAGGTTTATATAAACACATCACGATAATTTAGCTGTAATTGGATCTTACCTCCTCTTTGGGGTGGTGAACTCTCGGTATGCACAAAATCACACCTTCTTCATTCTCCAATCACCACCCCCACCTTTTTTTTAAAAAAAAGTTTTTACTCGAATTCGAGGTATGTATACCCTGCATCTATAGTCCAGGCCACCCCCTGATCTTCGTAAATAACGATTCCAAAGGGCCCCAAAACGGATTTGTCGCCATACTCCAGGCCTTCTATTGTGACCACCCAATAGTCTGATAACAGATCATCGTACTCTAAAGATTCTGCTACAAAGGTGAAAGTTAAATACCCATCGGTCCAGAACTCGCCCCATTCGCTTGGTTCTCCATCACCTTCCTCGACAGTTACACGAACGTGATCAGGATCAGAATTTTCATCTGATTCCGCATGCTCCTCGTCGCTATCCTCAACTTGGACTTCGAAGGTTATGCTGTAAATATCCGATTCTGGGAGATAAATGTCCTCAACATGCACGCTGTATTCTGGGTCCTCTCCACTATCCAACCACCCTGAGATCGGGCTAAGTGTAGCATCAATATAATGAACTTTGGATCTTGTGGGGTCGTCAGGAAATTCGTCGGCATTGTCGCCCACACCGTCCCCGTCACTATCCTTCCATTCGCTGGGATCATCGGGAAATTCATCCAACTCCAGACCGGTTGTAGAGTCCTCTTGGGTTTTACCTGTATTCCATTCCTCAGGATAACCGTCTCCATCGGAGTCAACGCTTGCTGCAATGTCGTTGGGAAAATCATCGGCATTATCGCCTATGCCATCTCCGTCGGTATCGGCCCATTCTTTTGGGTCATAAGGAAAATCATCCCCATTATCGCCCACACCATCCCCATCTGAATCTTTTGTCTCTGTGGGGTCGTATGGGAACTCATCACTGTTATCTCCTACACCATCCCCGTCACTATCTTTAGACTCCTCAGGATTATCTGGAAACGCATCGCTGTTGTCCCCCACACCATCACCATCAGAGTCTTTTGTCTCGTTTGCATCAAGAGGAAATTCATCGGTATTGTCCCCTATACCATCTCCGTCGCTATCCTTCCATTCGCTTGGATCAAAAGGAAATGCATCACCGTTATCTCCCACGCCATCCTCATCGCTATCCTCCCACTCTTTTGGATCATCAGGGAAAACATCACTTTTGTCTCCGACACCGTCTCCATCGGAATCCCTGGACTCGGAGGCATCGTACGGGTCGAAATCGGTGTTATCGCCCACACCGTCCCCGTCCATGTCACTCCACTCGGTAGGATCATCGGGAAAAGCATCGTCGGCATCTAAATATCCGTCACCGTCTGAATCCTTATCCTCCTCTGTCCCGATACAACCACTTATTGCCGACAAAATCATTACAGTGGATAACAGAGCAAATAATTTTGGCTTCATACGACCCCAAAAATAGATGGTTGCACATCTTATTTAAAGATTTCGTGAGAAGAGAGGCGATGTCAATTTAAAAGGATTCAATTCAGTTGATTCCGTAAAATAAGGGTGGAGTAGGCACGGGTCAAGGGGAAGTGGAAATGGGTATAGATTGATGTTTTCGGATGGGAAAAAAACTCCCCTGTGATTATTAATTTCGATAATATACCCTAATCATCCAATAACTTTAGGATTGCCTGGCTCAAACCCCGAAACTCAACATGTTAATGTATGTTCATGTATGTTAAACTATTAACATAAATTTATATAAAGGTATTCATATATTATTATGGTGAAAGATTGGCAAAAAAGAGGGGAAAATACAAGAAATGCAGGCCTGGGGATCATATACACATCCTTGTAACCAAGGACTTTACAGACACAGCAACCGAGTTCTTCAGGATATGCAAAGATGGACATTTCAATCCATCAGAAATCATCCGCTCGGCCATGGCCGAGTGGGTGGGCAGGCAACAGGAGCTGAAAAAGATGCTCAGGGAACGAGACATCAGTAAGGGTGATTTCATGAAACAAATGGCCACTGCATATGAGGAAGCAATATTGTATGAAAAATAGGAACGAGCGGTCGCTACCTAAAAACTAGTAAGGGGGGAGGAGGGCTATCGTTCCCGCATTCCAAACATCCATGATCCCTCGTACCAACCAATAATCGCATACGAGGTGAGAAGCGTAAAAACAAAGCCTTTAAAACATCGTTAGGGAAACAAGCTTCGTTGGAAATCATCGGGCCATCAAGGGCGATTTCGATGAAAGAGATGTACAGAAAGATATGCATGCTCGGAGATCCTGGCGTGGGGAAGACAAGCCTGGTAAGAAGATATGTGCTCGACATATTCGATGATAACTACATACCAAGCATCGGGATGAAGGTAACAAAAAAGCATGTCAAGCTTGCTAATGGCTCCCTATCCTTAACGTTGATGATCTGGGATATATTAGGCAGCAAAACGAATAGGTTCGATTCTATTTATTACAAAGGTGTAAAAGGTGTCTTGTTAGTGTCTGATGTTACTAGAAAAAAGACCATGGACAGTATTCCAAATTGGATTTCAGGATAGTTTGAGATAACCGGTAAGGTGCCCATTATTTTCCTTGCCAATAAATACGATATCAATGGTATGAGCCAAACTGTGGAGCAGAAAATTTCAAGATACGCACGAAATTACAACGCCAAATATCTATCCACCAGTGCTAAAACAGGAGAGAATGTTGAGAAGGCCTTCATTAACTTGGCCAAGATGATGATTTAGCAAAAAGGAGCAGGGATGAATTTGGTATCAAAAAAGGGAAAAGGAAAGTCCAAGAAAAAGGAGAAAAAACCTGGAAAACAGGGGAAGAAAAGCGGTAAAGCACAAAAGACCAGTCTCGAAAAGGTCAGCACCGCCTTCTTCATCATGCCCGCCGAGGCATTATTAACCCTGCGAGAGGAGCTATCACCTTTGGCAAGCGAGCTGGCTATTAGAGCGATCCTATTCAGGTACGGGTTCAGAAGCGGTGAAGCATGTATGCAGAGAATTGGGATCAACGTTAAGGAGGGAAAACTCCTGGAAATCCTTCCTGATCTATGGGATGAAATCGGGTTGGGGAGGCTTAGCTTGACAAAAAGTAATAAGAAGGGGTTCGCCCTGCATTTGAACGAATCTATCGAGGCAAATGCCATAGGCGAGGTTGGACAAGCATCATGCGATTTCACCCGTGGCTATCTTGCCGGAATAGTATCTTCCCTATCAGGTAAGAGATATCACTGCAAGGAGGAAAAATGTATTTCACGGGGTGATACTCATTGCTCCTTTCATCTTAGTATTAGAGTGGAGAGAGTGTAAATATGACATTACTCAGAATATCGCATCCATCGAAAGGTGATAATAAATGATCGTCACTGTGAACAAGACGAATACAAAAACCAGTCAATACATTTAACAGGCAAGATACGATGTCTAAGTACAACAATATACACCTCAAAAAAGCTATGGCCGCGTATGTCTTAATCGTCATGGTAATGGGAAATTTTGTATTCCTAGCAATGCAGTCACAAGCCCCGGTCACTGAGCAGGTTGTGGAGAGTAACGAGGTGGACGGAGGAGGCGGAGGACTAAAAGTGTATTTAGGCAATAATCAGGCCCAGTGCTTCTATGCAAGCGGCATTTATACCATCATAAAGGTGAGCCTTTATGTGAAGGATGAAGTGCCTAATGACGATTCTCTAACGGTGCAAATCTATAATAACGATGACTTAGGTAATGCAGACCCCGACGATGATCTTCCCGGATCGCAGCTACCAGGAGCGAGTGCCACCGCCAATGGCCCTAACAATATCTTTTCCTGGGTGGATTTCT
>JAZGAR010000010.1:0-3974 GCA_036475875.1 Thermoplasmata archaeon | reverse complement strand
GAGGGCACTAAATTGAGAAAGGGGTTGTCGTCTTTCACAGTCTGTCTGCTGGTTGTTTTAACGGTATTTTCTAGTGTGGATATGGAGTTTGAGATCACAAAGTATGCCAAAGGTGCAACAATTTATGTTGGGGGCTCAAACCCAGGAAATTACTCCACTATCCAAGAAGCTGTATCTGCTGCATATCCAGGAGATACCATCTTTGTTTATTCTGGGGATTACAATGGCACTGTAAATATCCAAAAACCCTTAACCATTATAGGAGAAGATCGAGAAACCACTAAAGTCCATGGAGGAGGTCCTGGAAATGAATACATCGCCCTTGGAATTGGACCGACAACCAATGTGACTATAATGAACATTTTCATTATTTCAAGTTTTATCGGGGTGGATATTGGACTGTCCACCAATATAAAAATACTTCACTGTAAGTTCTATGGGGCAAATTATCCAATGATAAATTCACATGACTCTACAGATATTTTAGTGAATGACACCATCTTTGAAAAGGAAGGACCAAGCGATGATATATATTCAAGTAATACAGATAATTTCATAATAAGCAATTCAATTTTTAGAGATTGGTTTAATTATCATAGATATGGACAAGAAGTATTGACCGGAAGATTTTTTATTTCTGATGATTCCCATGTTATCTCTCTAAATACCTCCTTTGCGAAAGGTGAGGCTTATGTTCACAATGATGGCACACCCTCGAATTTCACAGTCCAATGGTTTTTAACTGTATATGTAGAGGACACAAATAGCAACCCAGTGGAAGGGGCAACTGTTTTGATCTTTGATTCCTTTGGAACGAACGTAAATACCTCTGTGACTGACTGGGAAGGGAAGGTGAGGAACGTGATAGTCACAGAATATATTCAAGATAGCTCTAAAAAAACTTATTATACCCCCCATAATATAACTGCTGTAAAAGCATCAGAGATAGGATATGCAGAGCCTGAACCGAAACTAGATATTAGTAAGGAGATAACAATTACCCTCTTCTATCAAAATACTTTTATGTTTCTTGAACAGGGTTGGAATCTTATATCTTTAAATCGCATTCAACCCTATCTTGCTCTAGAAGCAGTTTTGCAATCTATTGATGGAAAATACGATGCGGTGCAATGGTATAATTCCTCGGATCCCATGGATCCTTGGAAACATTACCACATTTCAAAACCATCTCAATTGAACGATTTGAAAAACCTTGACCACACTATAGGATTTTGGATACATATCACTTCACCTGGTGGAACGACTTTTATTCTAAATGGTTCCTTGATCTCCTCTCCTCAATGCATCCCCCTTCGTAAAGGCTGGAACCTAGTAGGCTACCCCTCCCTGAGCAATAAAAACAGAACCAACGCCTTGAACAACCTCACGTTCGACACCCATGTTGATGCAATCTGGACCTTCGATTCCAAATACCAAAAATGGATGGAGATAAAGGAAAACGATTATTTCGAGGTTGGCAAGGGTTACTGGATTCACGCTAAATCTGACTGTGTGTGGGAGGTACCCCTCTGATTTTTTACTACAATAGGTTTCGACAATCCTTATTAGTCCTCCCACACATTCACTACACCTATGAAGATCATCCTACTCGATGGCTATGTTGACGAGCCCAGCTGTCTTGGCGTACCCCCCTTCATCTCGCCCTATGTTCGTTATACCGCTGGGGCGATTCGGGATTCTGGTCATGATCTTATTTATATGACAATCGACGAGTACCGTAAAAACTCCCCAAAAACCAAGGCCTTGAAAAGTGCGAATCTGCTTATCATCATAGGCGGTGCAATCGTCCCTGGAAAATATCTGAGAGGTACCCCCGCATCAGTTCCCGAAATCAAAAACATAGCGGAGAATTTCCAAGGAACGAAGATACTTGGTGGCCCCATCGCAAAGTATAGATATAGTGGAGATAGGAAAGCCGAGAATCTGCGCGATAAATTCGACTTCATGCCTGGGAAGGATCCTGATGCCTTCATCTATGACCTTTTGGCTGAAAATTCAACCGATGATAGACAGAGGAGCGCAAAAGAATGGCGAAAATGGGCTATAAAAGGCAGTCGAGTCATCACCCAGCATCCTGATTTTCCAATGCCATTGATAATAGAACTCGAAAGTTACAAAGGCTGTGTAAGATACTTTAACGGCGGTTGCTCTTTTTGTATCGAACCTCTTTTTGGAGAACCTACATTCAGACAACCGAAGGACATAATAGACGAGGTTAAGGTATTGAGTGACACTGGAGCCGTGAATTTCCGATTGGGGGCGCAGTCCTGCATTTTCTCTTACGGAACAGAAGAACTTGGTGAATCAGAGATTCCAAAACCAAAACCAATGAAAATAGAAAATTTGCTCAAAGGTATCAGAAACGTCGCCCCGAATTTGGAGGTGCTCCACACAGACAATGCGAACCCTGCAATCATAGCCGAACATCCCAACGAAGCCAAAAGGATCTTAAAAGCTCTTGTGAAATACACAACGAGTGGGAATGTTCTGGCATTGGGGATGGAGAGCGCTGATCCCAGAGTGATACAAGCCAACAATCTCAACGCAAGGCCAAAGCAGGTCATGAAGGCTGTACAGCTCATAAACGAATACGGTTCCGAGAGGGGCGATAACGGAATGCCAAAACTCCTACCAGGCATCAATTTTTTAAGCGGCCTAAATGGCGAGACTAAAAAGACCTTCGAACAAAACTTTCACTTTCTAGAAGAAATCCTCGAGAAAGGCCTCCTTCTGAGAAGGATAAACATAAGACAGGTATCCCAAGCAAGAGCTCAATTCGACATTAGATCTCGACACACACAATTTCAGCGCTTCAAAAGGAAGGTTAGGGAACAGATAGACAATAAAATGCTGAAACTTGTAGTCCCTAGAGATACGATATTACGAAGGGTCTTCATGGAGAAGACAAAGGGCAATTTGAGCTACGGAAGGCAGGTGGGCACCTACCCACTTTTGGTGGGTATACCATATCAGCTGGAAGGGAACAGCATCTTGGATGTCATCATAACAGATCACGGGTACAGGAGCGTGACTGGTATAGAGCATCCCATGAATGTGAATAATGCGTCATTGAGAGCTCTTTCATGCCTTCCAGCCATCGGTAAAAAAAGAGCCGCGAGAATAGCAATATCGAGGCCGTTTTATTCAAAACAGGACTTTCTAAGCGCTCTTGATGACGAAAATGTGGCGAGAAATCTTCTGAGCTACATCACGTTTTAGTCGATAATGCCTCTCATGGCACAATTCGGGCACTGCACTTCCATAGGTCTAACATCTGTGGGAATATTGAAAACTGTATAGCATTTGGGGCATGAGATTTCTTCATACTCGGGCACCATAACAGGTGAGAATACCGGCTCTGCCATTGGTTGCTGCAAAGGCATTATTGCAGGCTCTGGCATGACTTCCGCAGTTGGGATTTGCTGAGCTGTCTTTTTCGACCTTGCAAACAACCCAGCCAGGATAGCACATACAATAATGACTATGATCAAGAGCATTATCATGTATCTCGCATTTTCTGATTCGTACCATGGAGTCTCATCTTCTGCAGATTGCGCTTCTGTCCATCTCGTGGGATCATTTGGATATGCATCAGGGTTGTTTCCATCGGGATTGTCTCCGTAGCCGTCACCATCGCTGTCCAACCACTGGGTCGGGTCAGCTGGGAATGCGTCGATGTCGTCATTATAGCCATCTCCGTCGGTGTCATCCGGGATTTGTTCTTCAGATATCGTTAGCGGATACTTTCCTGACTTGTAGGGGTTGCCGACGTTATCCTTCACACTTACTTCATATTCATAATTCCCAGTTTCCAACGGTCCAAAGGTCGCAGAATATTGGTCATAGCCTATAGGTTGCATCGTTATAGGGGTATAGCAGATTGTATCCTGACAATATTCCAAACTAACGGAATGTAGGTTATCCCCTATCACAGTCGCGGTAACCGTGATCTC
>JAZGAR010000009.1:0-2339 GCA_036475875.1 Thermoplasmata archaeon | reverse complement strand
CTTGGCAATCTCTGCCCGGGCCCTGTTGTCTGCAGTTGACCGTAGAAGTGCCCGGTTTTTGATCCCTGAGGCTATACCTACACCGTAGAAGACCTTTCCCTTGTCCACATCAAATGCCCCGCTTCCCATGATTTAAAATGGCGGTTCCCTCGGAGAGGCATTAAGGTTTTTGCCTTTCTTCTGGAAAGCCAAAAAGATCTTGATTATCCTGCGGTTCCCATGGACAACCCTTCCAAGAGACAACTTCATCGGCTGGAACCATAATCAACCATTATTATTTTCTAAGCATTTGAATGCCATTATATTTTTTTGATTGACAATCGTTTTTGTATATGTCATTATTTTATGCATCATAAATAAGTAATATGGAGAATTCTACCATGAAAGGATTTAAAAAAATTCCTATTCAAATCTATTTGGAGCCAGAACAGGATAAGATTATTGGTCTTTTGTCGGAGGCCAGAGGGAAGTCCAAAGCCGCAATTATACGTTCCTGTATCTCTAAGTATATCGACAGTCTTCCATTGGAAAACGACCCGGCGCTGAAAATCATGAACCTTGGAGAATCAGAGGAAAAAGATATCGCGGAAAGGCATGATGACTACTTGATTTCATTTGAAAAATAGGACTGCAAGATGGGCAAGGATACCATATTTGTTGACACAGGAGCTTGGTTTGCTTTGGCAGACAAGTCCGATCAATACCACAACCAGGCTGTTGAAATCTATCCTAAGCTGCTTAACAGCTACCGTCATTTGACAACAACAAACCTTGTTATTGCCGAGAGTTACGTCTTGATACGCCGCACCATAGGCCATCGGCCGGGAATTGCGTTTTTAAAGAATCTCGGGGCAAGCCCACGAGTGATCAAAATCTACTCTGACAGCGTATTGGAAGAGGCAGCAGAAGAGACCTTACAGAAATATCAAGATCAAGACTTCAGCTATACCGATGCAGTCAGTTTTGCTGTCATGAAGCAATATGGCATTGAACAAGCTTTCTCCTTTGATGTTCATTTTGTGACAGCGGGATTCACCCTGATCCCTCAACTCGTTCCCCCATTGACCTCTCGGTAAAGCTGATTGTTATTTATTCCTTAAACCAGCAGTTTAGCTGTCGGTCACAGCCTTGCTAACCGGGGAGGGTGATGTTACGGGTTTTCAGGCAGCAAGGGAATCTTTCCGGCAAATCGTGATAGGCCGGGCCATTATTCGATTTGCGAGACAAAAGCATCAAGCCCAAAAATGTCAATTAATATCAGTAGGTTGCTGAAAATGAGATAAACGAGATACTGAATGTTTCTGAATGTCACCCCTGCTACTTCCAAATGCTATGTCATGTTTGTGGGAGATATGTCAGGAAGGCAAGGTAATGACTCGCCAACATATTGAAGAGGCAATTGATATTCTCATATCGAGAGAACCGAGTGCCTATATTGCAATGTGGGAGGGATTGACAGCCAAGCAGAAAAATTTGATGGTTGCGTTGGCAAAGGAGGGGTATCCTGAGGTTTTCTAGCAATAGGTTTTTGGAGAAATATGGCCTGGGCGCTTCATCATCTATTCAGAAAGCTCTCAAAATCTTATTGGAAAAGGACCTTGTCCAACAGAAAAACTGAACATAGCGCACCTTCGGTGCGGACCTGTAGGGGTTCGATTTATCGAACCCGCAATGACGGGCGTCATAAATGCCGCCCCTACAAGGACTTAAAAAGGAAATTCCTATACTATCAAGTTATGTGATCCTTGATCTATTTCATAAAAGGTGGATCAGGCGAACCTGGTCATAAAAAATAGGTTACGCCGCTGGCATTACGTCACTAGCGTAACCAAATTGATTGGACAACCTGGCATAGATAGCTCAGGCCAGTCGCTGACCTTCATTCCGAGTCAACTCCTGGCCTGCAAAGTTCCAGGTACCACTCCGAGTAACCCCAGTCTACTACTTCTTTTGCTCCATCTCTTCAAGTTGTCCGTGCATCTTTTCAGCGTTATCCCTCACATAGTCCCTTACCTTTGCATCCAGTTCCTTGTAGTCATTTAATGCATCTTTAAATGCAAAGAGGTCCAGTTCACAAAGGGAGAAAAGTGATCCATCTGCCGGATCCCTCCAGTGGTCGATACTTCTGGCTCCATGGAGTGTGGCCTTTGAAAAGGTCTTCAGTGCCTGCTCTACATGCTGATCTTCTGAAGAGGCCGACATATCCCCTGCAGTTGTGGAGGCCATGTAGTCCTTGGCCAGAACGGCCACATAGGTCTCAAGAATCTTGGCAATCTCTGCCCGGGCCCTGTTGTCTGCAGTTGACCGTAGAAGTGCCCGGTTTTTGATCCCTGAGGCTA
>JAZGAR010000008.1:0-9722 GCA_036475875.1 Thermoplasmata archaeon | reverse complement strand
TATCTGCCCTCTATGATTTTCAAAGCATCTTCTTTCGATTTTATGGATTCGTCAGCTGTGATGGGAATGGAGCTATTACTTCTCACTACCCCAAGACCTCCAATATCATCCCATTTCACGGGCTGCTCCATCTGCTCGATATTGTAGGGTTCGATTCTTTTGAGGACTTCTATGGCGGTTTTAACATCATAACCTTGATTTGCATCCACCCTAATGATGATGTTCTCGCCAACCGCATCCCTCACGGCCCTGACTCTTTCTATGTCCTTCTCCTTATCTAGACCTATCTTGATCTTCAAGGCTTTGAACCCACGATTTTTATACCGAATGGCATGCTCCACTGCATCCACTTGACTCATGATCCCGATGGTCATATCGGTGAGCATTTTCTTCTTCTTTTTACCTAATAACTTATAGACTGGCGAGTTTTCAACTTTTCCTTGCAAATCATACAATGCAATGTCCACTCCTGCCTTTGAAGATAGGTTTTTTTCTAGCATTGAATCCATTTTAGAATTTATTTCCACTATATCTCCTGCATCTTCCCCTACAAGTTCATTTGAAAAAATCTTCAGAGCCATCAGGATCGTTTCATGGGTTTCCTTGGTTACGGAGTTTGGGCACGCGTTCCCAAAACCGATCCCTTCATCCGTGATAATTTTTACAATAATGTTGTGCGCCACATTCGATGAACCAGTAGCTATGACAAAAGGCTCTTTTCTTTTACATTGAATGTGAAAGTATTCTATTTTCTTGATCTTCATCTAGGCAATCATAGGATAGAGGATATTTATGGTTGTTGATTTTTATTTACCTCCTCTCCATTATCTACTTAATAATTCTCACGGAAGGGAAAGGAGGTTGGCCTGATTGGTAATTTTAAAAAAACAAAAATCCACTCGACGAATATTGGTGCCAGACAACCTGGTTTTTCAGGAGAGGGACTGAATTGCCCCTCTCCCAAATTGATTTCGTAGGAGGTGATCCATCCGCAGGTTCCCCTACGGATACCTTGTTACGACTTAACCCCCCTTGCTGAACCCAGATTTGAACACCCCAAGTAGAGATACCCTCATCTAGACCCAACTCGGATGGTTTGACGGGCGGTGTGTGCAAGGAGCAGGGGCATATTCACCGCGGGATGTTGACCCGCGATTACTACGGATTCCAGCTTCATGAGGGCGGGTTACAGCCCTCAATCCGAACTATGGGCTGGTTTCGAGATTACCTTCACCTCTCGGTGTCGAAACTCATTGTCCAGCTCTTTGTAGCGCGCGTGTTGCCCGGGAGATTCGGGGCATACTGACCTACCGTTGACCTCTCCCTCCTCTGACTTAGCGCCAGCGGTCTCCTTATAGTGCTTACTCCTCGAAAGGAATAGTGGCAAATAAGGATGAGGGTCTCGTTCGTTATCTGACTTAACAGAACGCCTTACGGTACGAACTGACGACGGCCATGCACCACCTCTCGGAAAATCAGGCAAGGTCATCAGCCTGGCCTTCATGTAACCGTCGCTCCCGGTGAGTTTTACGGCGTTGAATCCAATTGAACCGCACGCTCCACCCGTTGCTGTGCTCCCCCGCCAATTCCTTTAAGTTTCATCCTTGCGGACGTACTCCCCAAGCGGCAGGCTTAACAACTTCTCTCCGGCACTGGGCGCCCTCGTAGGACCCCCAACACCAAGCCTGCAGCGTTTACACCCTGGACTACCGGGGTATCTAATCCCGTTTGCGCCCCAGGGCTTCGTCCCTTACCGTCGGAGCCGTCTTGGTTGGACGCCTTCGCCACTGGTGGTCCCCCCAGGATTACAGGATTTCACCCCTACCCCAGGAGTACCTCCAACCTCCTCCGGTCCCAAGTTTAGCAGTCTTTTCGGAATTCGGACAGTTAAGCTGCCCGATTTACCCAAAAATTTACTAAACCGGCTACGGACGCTTTAGGCTCAATAATAGCGACCACCACTCGGGCCGCGGGTATTACCGCGGCGGCTGGCACCCGTCTTACCCGGCCCTTACTTCACCAGCTTTTTAGGCAGATGAACAGCCAACACATTGTGCTGGCACTTGGAATCCCCTCATCGCGGTTTCCCACATTGTGAAGTTTTCGCGCCTGCTGCACCCCGTAGGGCCTGGACTCGTGTCTCAGAGTCCAACTCCGGGCAACCTCTCTCAAGGCCCGTACCCGTCGAAGGTTAGTGGGTCCGTTACACCCACTACAGCCTGATAGGTCGCAGACTCATCCTTGAGCGCCGGAGCTTTGAGCCTAGAAGCATTCCAGCATCCTAGGCCTATGGGGTATTATACTCAGGTTTCCAAGCTTATCCCCCACTCAAGGGCAGATTATCCACGTGTTACTGAGACGTCTGCCGAGATCCGAAATCTCTCGACTCGCATGGCTTAATCGGATTCCAATAGCGGTAGCCTCCGGCAGGATCAACCGGAATTAATTATCCGCATCGTTATTATTGGCAGGTTATCTGGTCTCACCGATTCGTCGAGTGTCGGATTCAAGAGGTCACGACAAAATGCCGGGTTTCTCGAATCTCCATTTCTGTCGACAACAATAGAAAGGGGTTGCTCATGGTTGGAAAGATGCTCCACAACTCGCGACCCACGCCGAAAATTGCTGCCACCTATAACTAAGGTGAATCGCCCTTATATAATTTGCGGTATATAATTGTTGGCCTCCACTGCCTATTAAGATCCTTATTATTTTACCACAATAAAAAACATATTATTGGGGAAAGGATATATCTAGAGATTGTCGGTAATTTCGAAAAAAGCTAAGGTATAATCAGCCTGTAACTCGATTAGCAAATGAAGGTGACAGGAGGGTGATTCGAATGGGAATCCAAGAGGTAAAAAGGGGATTTGAGAAAGAGCTACTGAGAAAGGCTAATGTCGTAGGGGTGATGACAGGGTATAAGGTCACGGAAGATGTAAAAACCGATGAATTATCTTTGGTTTGTATGGTAGAAAGGAAAATTCCGAAAGAAACGCTACATGAGAAGGACCTCATACCAACCAAGATAAAAGAGGTCACCACTGATGTGATTCAAGTTGGTAAAATTCGAGCTCTGCAGATAGATAAGAAGGCAAGACATAGACCATGTCCCATGGGCACCTCTGGAGGACATCATATGATAACTGCAGGAACAAACGGAGAATTGCTCAGGGACAGAAATACCAATAAAGTATGCATAGGAACTAACAATCATGTTGGGGCCAACTCGAATAATGCCCAAATAGGCGATTCCTACCTTCAACCAGCCCCTTTCGATGGGGGCACAACTCAAAACGATACAATAGGGCATCTATTGAAATTCGTGCCCATAAAATTTGCAGACGATCCAAGCGACTGCATATTTGGAAGATTTTGGAGTGCACTCTACAACATTCCTGCAAAAATTTTCGGAAGAAGGACAAGGTTGAGACCGGTTATCGAGGAGGCTGAATATAATCTGGTGGATGCGGCCATGATTGAGGTGAGTGAAAATGATGTCCTGGGGGAAATAGTGGGTATAGGGGTGCCGAAAGGATCGAGAGAAGCCCAACTGGACATGCTCGTGCAAAAATCGGGTAGGACCACATGCCATACTATCGAAGGTCTGGTAACAGGTGTGGATGCCACCATAGGGCCAATATCTTACGGTCTCGGAAAATACGCTTATTTCAAGGATCAAATAATCATAAGCAAGGATGGATTCAGTGCTGGAGGTGACTCCGGAAGTTTGGTATTGGACATGGATGGCTATGCTGTGGGCAAGCTCTTTGCAGGCAGTGATTCCGAGGGAACTACAATAGCAAACCCCATTCAGAGGTACCTGGATCTGTTAGGTGCCGATTTGATTACGGTGTGAGGTTGTTTAATGATTACAATGGAAGATGTAAAAAGGGTTAAAAAAAAGTACGATGCAGAGCTGATGAAAAAGACCGGGGTCACTGGCTGCGCTATAGGTTACAAGTATGTGGATGATAAAAGGACGGGTGAGCTTTGCATTGTCTGTTATGTGAAGGAGAAAAAACCCGAGGAGAAACTCAAAAAAAAGGACATCATCCCAAAAACAATCGAAGGGGTTAAGATAGATGTGGTGGAGTCGGGGGAGCTGCGGGCGTTGTGAATTATAAAAAAGTCCTGGGAACTTATTCGTCTTATTAACAATGTCCAAGGGAAATATTAATTAGATAAATGGTATATTATACCAATGTAATAATCAACTGCCAGTTACTGGAGATGATACAATAAGAAAGTCAGTCGTATCCATCCTGGTTCTATGTTTATTTTCTGTTGCCATACTAACCGGCTGCACAAGTGAAAACCACAGGGTAATCATCACTGTAAAGAATAACAGGGACATTTCCCAAAACATTCAACTGTACATAGACGGCTCGATGAAATTTTCAGCCACCCTGGATCCCGCAGAGAGCGTGGAAAGGGAATTCGAACTGTCGATAGGCGACCATACCTTCGAACTCTACCATGAGGTTTCAGATACCTACGAGTTGTACAAGACCGAAACCCTGTATGTAGAATCTGACAGCAGTCTTTTCTTCGAGCTTGAGTGATTTTATTAATTATGAGAAACGGTGATCCTCCCATGGTCGACATAATCCGCGCATACTCGAAACCCGAAAAATACAAGGAGTTCATCCCCCTCGAGAAGATAGTCGTGGATGAGAAGGTGGTGGATGAGGGAGTGGCGAGATACGAAGAAATGATCGAATCGAAAGAGGAATTGAAACCCATAATCGTGATCAAACATCCAAAGGAGGACTTCTACGCGGTACTAGATGGTCATCATCGGTTCTGGGCTATGAGTAGGAAGGGACTTACGGAGGCTGCATGTGTTGTCATCAATGTCTATACGAACCTGCAATTCAAGATGACCAAAAAGGGTTATTTCCAGCCTTCACCTTTGTTCACGAAATACGTTCGGATTCCTGCAAAACGGCTGCAGGAATATATGATTAACTTTATCAAAAACCCCAAATCATTGTTAAGGATCGAGCGTGAGGATGAATAAGATATTCTGATCCAGGAACCTCTCCACAATCCCTACTCCTTCCTCCCCACAAGATCCGAATACAACTTAAGCGCCCGCCCGCTCGACATTTCACCCAATAAAATCCTCCAGCCTTGTCTGTGCCTGCAAATTAATCGAATTTCTTCCTGGAGGTTTGGAGGGTGTAACTTGGTTCTCACTTCCTTTTCCACAAATTTCTTCCAGCGTTTTCTCGAACAATGAAATGTACCGCTTTCTCCCAGATGATCTCAAGGTTAGGGCAGTTTTCGCTGTCTCATGCACGAGGCCTCGATACTCCATTCTGATGAATCCCTTCTCATCCAACAGCCTCTTCGGGACCTTCACGTAATTCGGGCTCTCATCGCAGAACCTGTCTCTCCTAGCCAGGGTATAGATATCACAGCTCCTCTCCCCCTTAGGCACCTTGCCACTCTCTTGAAGAAGGTGTGTGAGCTCATGGCCCATGACATAGAAGCTAACATTTCTGCTCCTGAAATACACCGCCTTGGATTTGGAGTCAGCTTTTCCATCTGCGTTGAGGGTGATGCCCACCTTCACCGTCTCACTATCAAGCTCTGGGAAGAGATTACGGGCTAAATCAAGCCTATCTAAGAATCGCGATTGTCCTTTTTTTGCTTTGAATCTCCTTGTAAAACTCCAACGATTCCCATTCAAGTGCATCCAGTGGGTATAATGTCTTGGCAGGGTAAAATGGTTTCGGGTTTTTTTTACCTTCCGCGCCCTTCCTCGATACCCTTGATGAGCGATACCAGGGTAGAGCTCACAGGTGTTTCAACATTATGTTTTTTCCCGATATCAACAATTGCTCCATTTATGGAATCTATCTCAGTCCTCCTTCCCCTCTCGATGTCCTGGAGCATACTGGATTTGTTCTCTGCAGTGAGCTTTGCAACATTCTTCGTCTTTTCTATGATGTCGCATCCAGGTAGATCGATGCCAGCTTTATTCGCAACCCTGATACATTCCTGGCATGTATTCTCAAGGAGCCTGGTGAGCCAAGGAATTTTGAGGAGGTAACCGTTCTGAAGCCGAGTCAGGGCAGTCAGAGGATTTATGCCCGCGTTCACTATACCCTTCGTCCAGATCTCGCTCTCTATGTTCTTGCTTATCCTGGTCTCAATCCCAACAGAAGTCAGAGCAGTGCTTATTTCCTTGATTCTCTCGGTCTCCTCCCCATTCAGCTCACCAATAACAGTCTCACCTGTACCTGCATGATGCACTTCACCGGGTTCAATAAAAGTGATACCGTGGCTTGTAACTCCCCCCAACGTTCTCTCCTTACCTATTACCTCTCCAATTATATCTTCATTGTCCAACCCGTTCTGGAGGGAGAGTACAGCAGTACTTTGGCCCACCATATCTTTAACGGTATCCATCGCCGATTCTGTATCATAGGATTTCACAGCGAGAATTATTAAATCGAATACTTGGCCCTCCAAATCCTTTTGGTCAAAGGCTGTTTTTGGTCGAACAACCACATTCGTCTTTCCATTTATCCTCAGCCCTGATTCTCGGATCGGAAGGATTTTCTCCTCTCTTCCATACAATGTAACATCATATTTTTTGGATAATACCCCGCCAATAAAACTTCCCAATGCCCCTGCCCCAAACACCAGTATTCTCATGTAAAAGTGTAAATGGCTTAGGGTCTAATAAATTATCGCCCTTATGAAACCTTCATGTCCCACCTTCATGACCACTACCCCCCATCAAAAAAGCATCTTTTTCACCCGCCAACCTTCCCCCTCCGCCCACCCAAGAAATCTGGAGTGAAGGTGAATAACACAAGAACATTGGAGAGTTAAGAAACAAAAAAACTTTATCATCACAATCCATTCGCACGACCGATGACCTTCAGGGCCTTCATTTCAGCTGATGTCGATGCCACTCCAAAGCTGAGGGAATTCGAAAAGAGGCTTGGGGGAAGTAATGCCCAGCTCAAAATGGTGGATCTGGAGAACATCCACCTGACCCTGAAATTTCTCGGCGATACCGATGAAGCCCTTATAGACGATATAGTAGAAGTTATGGGCAAAAGCGTGGAGGGCATAGAACCTTTCACCATGGAATTGAGAGGCACGGGAGCCTTTCCGAATCTCAACTATATGAAGGTGATCTGGGTAGGCCTTACGAATGCCGATGCATTGGTAACCATCGCCAGAATATTGGATAGGGAGCTGACAAAACTGGGATTCAAAAGGGAGAAAAGAGGATTCCATCCACATATCACAATGGCAAGGGTCAAGGGTCCAAGGAAAAAGAACGTCCTGAGCCAGGTCCTGAGGGATCATGAGGGTGAGGAATTCGGAAGTCAAAGAGTGGAATGCATCAGGCTGAAGAAGAGCGTGCTCAGCAGGGAAGGCCCAACATACACCACGGTGAAAGAGGTGAAATTCTCGTAGCCATATAATTATCAAGATTGATAATTGGAGTGAAAGTTTTTAACATCGTGCGCTCTTTTGCAGAAAAATCACAACCTTTTTAGGGCTTTTTCACCATCCACCCTATCAATGAACCCAGTGGTCCTGCTGTTAGCCGTGATACTTTTCACTCTCATGGGTTCCGGTTTCGGAATAATAACTGGCTTGATTCCGGGGGTTCATGTGAACAACGTTGCCCTTATGGTCCTTGCCTTACAAGCAACCCTAATTAGTTTCACGTTGGCAATTTTAGGTGCATGGGACCCGTCAACCTTCGAAGTTTCCATTGTTGTGGCTGTTCTGATTATCGGCTGCCTGGTTACCCATACTTTCCTTGATATAATACCCTCTGTCTTTCTCGGAGCTCCAGATGCCGACACTGCACTTTCCGTTCTTCCGGGTCATAGACTCATGCTGGCAGGACGCGGTTACGAGGCAATCAAATGCTCGGCCTTGGGAAGTTTCGGCTCTGTCCTAGTTGCATTACTTGCCCTTTTTCCAGCAAGGCTGCTTATGGGAAGCCCGGTTTATGCTTATGAAAAGCTGTGGCCTTTTATCCCGTTCATCCTGATGATAATAGTCACCTTGTTGATTCTGAACGAGCAAGGGGAGCTTCCAGATCTGGAAATGGGAAGGCAAATAAAACTTAGAAAGTTGAAAATAACTGTGGAGAGAAAATTAAAAGATACTCATGATACAGATGCAAAATCAGAAAGGGAGCAAGTTCCAATTTCTGAAATCCCGGATCATGTTGGTGAGGTAATTTTTGTAGAAGGAAAAGTAAACAGGATAGCAAACCCAAAAAATGTATTTATCGAGGATGAAACAGGAGAAATTCTTCTATCAGGGTGGCATCTTTCAAATGTTGATATCGATAATATAATTTTAACAGAAGGCAAAGTGGAAGGGAGGGTAACGTGGACTGCACATCTCAAACAGAAACTCTTTGCAATAACCATTTTTATTTCTGCAGGTTTTCTGGGTCTTATTGTCCTTGGAGCTCCGGGGTTGACAACCTATAACTGGTATCCCATTCCTGCCCTTGCCATCTCTCCCAGTACAGCACTGCTCTTTCCTCTTTTTACAGGACTATTTGGATTGTCCACATTGATTACAAGCCTCATTGATACCCCCACAATTCCCGAGCAGAAGATAAAAGGTGTAAAAATCAACCTGAAAAGATGGAGGAAATTCAGAGGAGTTTTTTCCGGAACATTTGCAGGAGGCCTTGTTGGGTGGTACCCGGGAGTAACTGGGGCCCAGGCCACGGTAATTGCAAAATCCCTAGCAGGAGGTGATGTGAAGGAGGAATCAAAAGATAATGATGAAGAAGATCTGGATTCCCAGAAAGAGTTCATTGTGGCCTACTCAGGTGTAAATACCGCAAATGGCATATTCAATGTAATTGCTCTTTATGTCATCCTAACAGCCCGAAGTGGGGCCATGCATGCAGTCCTGGATATCATGGAGGATTCCATACATCCTTGGGAGCCTGCCGAAATGGTTCCAGTTGGATTGACTTTAATGATCATTTCGATTTTCACAGCAGCAGTTGCAGCCTTATTTCTCACATTGTATTTTGGAAAGGTGTTTGCCAAGATTGCCAATAAGTTCCCCTATAAAAAAATGGTTACTACTGTCTTGATTTTCCTTGTGATCATGATATTCTTTCTTGCAGGTCCCATTGGACTTGCAATTGCGGGTGTGGCGATATGCTTGGGTCTGATTCCCCCTATGCTTGGCCTTTCAAGAGTTCATCTCATGGGCGTGCTGATGTTTCCTATAATTCTGTATTTTGTGGGTCTCGACACGGCAATTCTGCAATTCCTGGGGTTGATATGATATGGCTAATTTACTTGCTCATGCTTTGGCTGCCATGGCCTTTTGTGGGGGTCTAAACGCGTTATTCGGAATTCCTGCCATATCATGGGGTGTCTTTCTTGCAGGTTTTCTTGCCATGTTAATAGAACTGGATTTGGATGATCTTTCACAAAATCATCGCAGCCCAATAGGCCATTCGGTCTTTTTCGGAGTGATTTGGATTGTAATATTTTCTGTAGTGGTATGTGTAATTTTTCCAAAGGAAATTGCCTTGAGGGGAATCTTAGCCATTATATCGGCATATTCCACTCATCTTGCAATCGATGTGTTCACAAAAGAAGGGATATATGTTTATCCTAAAGGCTCCAAAATAAAAAGTTGGGTCACACGCCTTTCAAAGGGAGATAGAGTGTGTTGGGAATACTGGATTGTATTTC
>JAZGAR010000007.1:0-3451 GCA_036475875.1 Thermoplasmata archaeon | reverse complement strand
GGGTTTTTGGTAGCTGCTCCGATGATGTCGCCTTCTTCGTTCTTTGACACAGCCGTGCGCAGAGGTCAGTATCCGGTACATGGTCCTGATAGAACAATGATATTGCCCTTCATCCAGAAGAGTGGCGTAAACCTCATATGGGGCCTTATCCTGGAATCTATCGGAATGCAGGGTATCAATGACCGTTTGCTTTTCTCTCGAACTAAGGGCCAGGGGAGGCATCGGAGGTGAACCGTTTCCTTTATGTGGACTGAGCTCCTTGAGCATATGCCGGTAAAAGGTGGCTCTGGGAACTCTCAGGGCTTCACAGGCCGGCTTTTTCCCCACGTCAAGGCTCAAAGTGTAGGCGGCGTTCATGAGTTGTTTTCTTCCTCCTCCGGAAGGTTTTGAGAGATCCCCAGGATCTCTGAGATTTTTTTTTGAACGTCGATAATGGTCTCGGCCTGTTTGAGTTTCTTTCTCAGCTGTTTGTTTTCTCTTTCAAGCCGGGCCACTCTCTGAGTTAAGGGATTTTTCTCTTTCTCTTTACGACCTCGTTTTTTGGGAGACAGGGCCTCCAGCAGGCCTTTTTCCTTCTGTCTCCTCCATGTATTGAGGTTAGATGAATAAAGACCTTCACTGCGAAGGAGGACTCCGACTTGACCGGGTTCCTTGCAGGCATCTGCCTCTGAGATGATACGGAGTTTGTATTGGGCCGTAAATTTCCTCCTGGGGCGCTTTTCCGGGACTTCAGGATTGGGTGGGGGCATTATTCCAGGCTCCTCTGTTTGGCCAATCAATGGGGCAACTAGGGTATTTGTATCTCGAAAGGATCTCATTTCCATAACATATCTCCTACCCGCCCTACACTAATTTTTCAAGGGGTAGGTGTCTCACTTACATTGGCACAGAGGGGGATTGCAGTATACTGTTATTATCTTTCACATTTCCTGAACCTTGAGACTTATGACTTATGTTACTATACATGAAAAAAGTCGAATAAATTCAGACGAATACCTATGGCAAGGATGTGAAAGTTTTCGCTCCCAGTTGCCCACCACAAGATGTTGTCGTTCTACCTTCCCCTTATCATGCCAAGAATGCTGATTCTGAGGTAAGCCTGAAACCGATTTTTCTTGACTAGCAAACTCCTTTCCGGATGGAAAAATGATTCGAGTAGATGAGTGCAAAGCCCCTGAATTTCTAAAAGAATCCTGATCCATATAGATATCCTGGCTGAACCTCCCACTATACTACTTACCATATCAATCGTAAATTACTGTCTTTTCACTCATAAAATACAGGATTCACCCTATATACTTTTCGGACTTTATACGCCATATGAGAAAATGGTGGACAGTATCGTAAGAAGAGAAGGAGGTGTAAAGATGCTATTCCATATCACACAGACCGCACCCCCGAACTTTGTCCTAAGGACGAAGGGGGATCAAAGGTCTTATTTAACCAAAATGTGGAGGGGGTGATGTTATTTGATTGTGTAACAGCGGATTTGCAAGAGGACAAGGTATCGCTTCCTGACATTCCGTTAATTTTTCCGATTCTTCTTCGCTTTCTCAGAAAGGCAAAAAAGTGAGTGAAAAGAGGGGACGTAATTAAAATGTAATCAAAAGGAGGAAAGAAAATGAAAAAGTCATTATTCATCATGACGTTAGTTTTTTGTATGGGGATACTTTTCTTTATAGTGCATCCTGGTGTCATCGCAGGAGCGCAAAACAAGCTTAGTACTCTGCCTCATGAGAAATTCCTCTACGTCGCCTGCCTTGACAAGGGAGGAAAGGATCCGGACTTTCTGGCCGTCGTCGGTGTGGATCCAAGTGATCCATCATCATTTAGTAAAATCATACATCGAGTGGACATGAGGCATGTGGGTGATGAGCTTCATCATTTCGGATACAATCATGACCAATCAACATTACTGGTTCCTGGGCTGTTTTCGGGGAGGATTTATATTATTGACGTTTCAGATCCCAGGCGTCCGTTCATCAAAGCCGTGAATGAAGATCTGGCCAAAAGAAGCGGATACATTGTCCCTCATACAGTCATTGGACTTCCAAACGGTAACAATCTCGTGACCATGATCGGTGCAAATACCGACTCAACAGCTCCAGGTGGACTGGTGGAAATAAACGGGGAAACCGGAGAATATGTTCGCACTTTCGGGCCTCCTGCCGACAGGGACTTTAACCAGATTCCTCCCAAATACATGTATGATGCCGGAATAAAGCTTGAGTTGAACCATATGATAACCACGTCCTTTGGTTTACCCAAGGATGTGGGTCCTGGTATTACTATTGACGGCTTAGGCACTGATATTTACGTCTGGGATTGGAAAGAACAAAAGGTTATCCAGCAGGTGAATATCGGAGCGGGCACTGGTGCGCTGGAGGTACGGTGGAGGTCCGAACAAGGCTCGACTATCGGGTATACTAACGCGCCTGGCTCAAACGAGATATGGGCATGGGAGGATCTTGATGGTGATGGCCGCTATAATTTCAAAGCAGTAATTAAGCTGCCGGAAGGCTCGGTTCCAACAGATATCGTGTTATCGAACGATGATAAGTTTTTGTATGTGTCTAACTGGATGGGTAATAATGTCCGCCAGTACAACATTGAGGCCCCCTTAAAGCCTGTCTTCGTTGACCAAATAGAGATTCCCTATGCGCAGATGTTGCGGTTGAGCCCGGACAATAGACGACTCTATGTCAGCAACAGCCTTCTGAGTTCTTGGGACGATATGGAGTTCCCTAAAGGGGTGACAAGAAATGACAAATACGGCATCTTCCTCGTCGACGTGAATCATGAAAAAGGCGGAATGAGTTTAAATCGTGAGTTTTTCGTTGATATGATGAAGGTACAAAAGCAGACTACTGTAGGTCCTGCAAGGCCGCACATGATGCTCTTTGATCCATCGGTCGGGTCAGAGTTTGGGCACCATTGAATAAATGCGGTAACCAGGGTTTCAGTAAGGTAAGGAGCGGCACCCCTATTTCTAGAACACCTGTTAAGTATTCCTGAAACTACCAGAATCTGGCACGATGCTGAGGCTTAAAACGGTGCCAGACGGTCAGATTTCGGGAGTTTCAAGGGCGCTGACCGATTACTTGACCGATGTTCTAAGCACGAACGTCACCTCTCCCTCTGAGAGGGTTTATGAAAGTAAGACGGATTCGGTATTGCAGCAGTTTTACGGATTTGCTGGTGATACGGGAGTTTTAACGTGGGAAAATAGTGATTAGGTAATCAAAACACCTAACCAAGGTATCCAGCGGACGGGCCCTCCATGCTCGCCGCTGATGCCCAGCCGTTATTCAATTCAACAATATATTATCACTACTTTCGTCTGAGCACCTATAAATATAGGAAGTATACCATATGTATCTTATACTTTTGGGTGATTGAATATTTCTGCTATTAATCGCTACCCAGACCATCTCCGATGGGGATGCTGAGG
>JAZGAR010000006.1:0-6818 GCA_036475875.1 Thermoplasmata archaeon | reverse complement strand
ACAGATTCTCATTATTCCTCTCGTGATCATCATCAAAAAAGCCAGTGCCATCGTTCAATAGAACTTTTATCGATCTTTCAGAGCCTGCCAATACAGTATCGTTGTCTAAATCACCATCTATGTCTCCGATAAAGATGTCATTGGAACCGGAGTAGGTATTATAGTCATCCCTGCCGTCACCATCATACTCTTGAGTGCCAGATGTTTGAAAGTTGCCTGTGCCATCATTGAGAAGTATTGTAAGACCGTTTCCCCAATCCTCATTGGCAACTAGAATATCTGGGCCGTTCATGCCATCTACATCCTCCACAAAAACCCTTCTTGGTCCATTGGCAACTGTACAATCCACCTGATTTACGCCGTTACCATTAAACGGGTCAAGATCGTCGTCAAATATCCTGCCCAACCCATCGTTTCTCAGAATTGAGACAGTGTTATCATCACGGTTGGTAATCACCGCATCATTCCAATTGTCGCCATCCAGATCCTTTACAAAGATGCCCAGTGGTCTGTTTGAAGTAAAATAAAGGGTTGCGTTCAGTCCATTCCATTGATCCAGATCGTCATCAAAGAATCCTGTACCGTTATTGTGGAGCACAAGCAGTATATTGTCATCTGGGAAAGTGATCAATATGTCAGGGCCGTTGATGCCGTCCACATCCTCCACGAAGAGGCATTCGGGGTTGCCACCTATGAATACAAAGTAGTAATCGTTCCTCAGATCATCGCCGTAATCTGGCGTTCCTGATGTCGGGAAATCCCCGCTCCCGTCATTCCATAACACGGAGACCCCAGGCGGTCCCCACCAACTGTATGTAGTAGTGATGATATCATTGTACCCATCCATATTCACATCTGCAACGAACACATCCGCTACACCAGCACTTACGTCGTGCTCTGTCACATCCGCAGAGGTTGGTATCGATGTCAGCATCGAGGCAAATGCTGCGGTGAGCAACATGCCTACAACCAGCATGCTCATAACTCTTCCATGGCACACATTCTTTTTCTTTATTAGGTTCCCTAAACTATTATTATCCATTTTATCACCTCGAATAAAGCATCTATAACCCACCGATGCAGGGCATGCATTTCATCACGTTATATTTAAATAATTCTCCCTTAGAATTCTTTGAGATAACGAGGTAAGATGTCTCAGTTAACAGTTCATTAAGGGGACAAAGATGGCCGAAAGGAAATGCATTAGCTTTCATAGATGGCGACGGTATTGCACATCATTTCTGGGTCAAAAACCGAGGAGGAATTTGAAGAGGAGAAAACATTGAAGAATTGCCTAAATCCTCGGCCCTCTCAAACCATCCACATTCCACCATTGACGTTCACCGTCTCCCCGGTAATATACCCTGCCTTCTCAGACAGCAAGAAAACTATTGCATCTGCAATCTCTTCTGGCTGTCCCACCCTTCCCATGAGTGCGATTTTTTCTCTTTCACTTCTCTTCTCAGGCATATCATGGGCTATTATATCTGTATCAGTTGCACCAGGCGCGACAACATTAACTGTTATCTTTCTTGGGGCTATCTCCCTTGCCAAGGATTTTGTGAAGCCGATAATGCCGGCCTTAGAGGCCGCATAATGCGTGCCCTGGTTTGAGCCCATATGGGCAAGGACAGAGGCGGAGTTTACTATTCTACCCCCCTCAGGGATGTAGGGTAAGGCCGCCTTCGTGCAAAGGAATGTACCTGTGAGATTCGTTTTTATCGTCTCTTCCCAATCCTGTAATGTGAGCTCGAAAAACCTCTTCCTTTCGTAAATACCCGCGTTATTTACTAAGCCGTAGATTTCTCCAAATTCCCCTGCAAAAGTTATCATCATTTCATTCATTTGCTCTTCATTTCCTACGTTCGCTCTCAAGGCAACAGCCTCTCCTCCTGATTCGATTATGTTATTTACAACTTCTCTTGCTTTCTCTGAATTGTCCCTATAATTCACACCTACGGCATAGCCTTCACCAGCCAGTTTTAATGCTGTGGCTCTTCCTATCCCACGGGATGCACCGGTTACAAGCACGGATTTTTTAGCCATGTACACGCCCCCTCACGGTTATTTCTAAGGAGTATTTAAAATCTGCCCTGTGGCATGGTTGAGAATGCTGGTTTGTTGGGATGTTTTCAAAGCAGGTATGTTGAGAGGTTGCGGCAGGTATTTTATGCGCTGTTTGCGAAGCTTACCGGGATTGAGAAGGAGGGAGAGGGGGAAGAAGGGGAAGAAGGGGAAGCAAAGGAATGAAGGTTTTTGATTCGAGACATCACAAAGCAAATAAGTTATTAAAAGAAAAAAACTATCGAGAAAAAATATAATGTCGGCATATGCCATTGTATCATAGGTGTGTGACATGCCCAAAGAATTCTTCGACATAGTTGACGAGAACGACGATATTATCGACATAGCCACAAGAGAGGAATGCCATAAAAAGGGCTTCATTCACAGAAGTGTGATGTTCTTCGTCTTTGATGATGATGGTAAGATATTGGTCACCAAGAGAACGCGTACCAAGGATTTCTTTCCAGGATATTGGAGCATCGTGCTCGGAGGACATGTTCTTGCAGGTGAGAGCTACGAAAAAGCAGTGGTTAGAGAGATAAAAGAGGAAGTTGGTCTAAAGGCTAAGCCCTTCTTTATGGCCTCCTTCAAAAAGCGAATTTTCGAGGAAAAGGAGAATGTGAAGGTTTTTGGTCTCATAGCAAAGGATGACATTGTTCTTGATCATGAAGAGATAGTAAAAGGGGAGTTTCTCGGTATGGAGGAATTGAGGGTAAGATTGAAAAGCCAAAAGTTCCTTCCCGAGACAGAGATTCTGTTTGGCATATTGAAACAGCATTTGTCTTAGCAAAAGCTACAAAACATTTAAATTTTTCAATGCTATTGGCAAGGCCGAGGTAAGCTCGTGTTTGTAGACAGAACAATGTGCATGCACTGCGGCGCATGTGTCGGGACATGTCCTCAGAACGCCATGTTCCTTCACGAGACGAGATTAGAATTTCTAAAGAACTGTAACGAATGTGGTATTTGTATAAGGGTTTGTCCTGTAGGTGCGATAGACAAGGCAATTGCGGAATAGTAATGAAGATAGGAGGAAAAGTATGGCTCTCGATTATGATGTTGTAGTTGTGGGCGCTGGGCCCGCAGGCAGCATAACCGCAAAACATGCGGTATTGAATGGTGCCACGGTGCTGATACTTGAAAAGAGGGCAGAGGTAGGCTCACCTGTTAGATGTGGCGAAGGTGTGGACAAAAATGGTTTGGCAAAGATCGGAGTGAAGCCTGACAAAAAGTGGATAGCAAACGAGGTCAAAGGAGCCCACCTCTATGCTCCAAACGGTAAGAGCATAGAGCTAAAAGAGGGCATGGCTGGTAATGAGGTAGGCTATGTCATCAGAAGGGATGTTTTCGATAAGGAACTTGCAAAAGAGGCGATCAGGGCCGGAGCGGACATCATGGTGAAGACCTCAGCCATAGAGGTCATAGTAAAAGGCGGCTTCATAAAAGGTGTGAAGGCAAAGTATATGGGCGAGAGATTCATTATAAATGCGAGCATAGTGGTTGGTGCGGACGGTTTTGAGTCTCAAGTGGGCAGATGGGCAGGTATAGACACGACTTTAAAGCCAAGGGACGTCTACAGCTGTTTACAGTACGATATGATAGGTGTGGATGTGGATCCTGACTACAGCGGTTTTTATCTAGGCAGCTACGCACCAGGAGCATATGCATGGGTCTTCCCTAAGAGTGAGCATCGCGCAAATGTGGGCTTAGGTCTTCAGGTGGCTAAAATCAAGGGGAAAGGCGAGCCCAAGCGATATCTGGATGCTTTTGTGAAAACCCATGAGAATCTATCTAAAGGCACACCAATCGCACATATTGCAGGAGCTGTGAGTGTATGCGCGCCGATCGAGAGAACTATCGGCAATGGCATCCTCTTGGTAGGTGATGCTGCAAGGCAAATAGACCCTATAACCGGCGGGGGAATAGTGAATGGCGGCATAGCAGGGCAGATCGCTGGGAAGGTTGCGGCTCAGGCAAAAGATGCGAAAGATTTCTCAGCTGAGTTTCTATCCAGATACGAGAAAGGCTGGAGAGAGAAACTGGAAAACAAACTGTACAGGAATTGGATGGCCAAAGAAAAGCTCGTTACCCTGTCGGATGATACCGTCAACAAGATCATAGAAGCGGTTGCGGAATACGACATAGAAAAAATCAGTATGTTGGAACTGCTCAAGGCCGTTCAGGCCAAGTACCCTGAGCTCGTAAAGGAGTTCGAGGGTCTATTGGCCTAGGTTTGGGAAGGATGTTCCAGCTTCGTCATCTCATGACTTTAGAGGGAGACAATGGCAATCAAGATCTTGGGAGCAGGTCTTAGCGGTCTATCTACAGCCATCAACCTGGTTAAAGAGGGCAAGGAAGTGGAGGTTTTCGAGAAAAAGACCGATGTGGGGCAACACACAAGGCCCAATTATCAGGGATTGTTGAGAACGCACGATGACCCTAAGGGCTACCTTAAATCCCTGAACCTAGAGCCTAGATTCGATATTCTTAGACTTTCCAAGGCATTCCTCTGCACAAGAACCAGGGACATCGATGTTGTACTGAAGGAGCCGATAGATTTTGTGATGAGGGGAGGGAAATCCAGTCTAGAATACGGCCTTTACGATCAAGCGAGATTTTTGGGCGTAAGATTTCATTTCCAAAAGAAGTTGGATGACTCAAGCGTAGATATCGTTGCCACAGGGCGCAATAGGTGTGACATGCTCGCCTTCGGCTGCATCTACGATGACCTCGATTTTCCAAGAGATAAGTTCCTATATATGCATGATGATAGATACTCGCCAAGGGGGTGGTACCTTTACATTACTCCTTTACCAGAGGGGAGATTCAAAATCGTTAACTGCACCTCCCAGCCCCATGTGAAGATGACGAAGAGACTGTATTACAAGGCGATAAAGGAGAGGAAAATTCTTAGAGAGATCGTCGGGGATAGAAAACCGATTGAAAAATTTGGAGGTTTTGGCGGCTGCGACTTTCCGAGAAGTGCAATGAAGGGCAAGAGACTTTATGTGGGTGAGGCGGCAGGTTTTCAGGACCCATTTAGGGGCTTTGGTATGAATTATGCCTTGGAGTCAGGCTATTTGGCTGCAAAGGCGATCCTAAAGGGAAGAGATTATGACAAATTGTGGAAGAACCATTTCAAAAGAAGGATAAAGACAGACCTATATCGAAGATATGCCATGGTGGTTTTCGGTGATAAGGCCATAGAGCATGCATTCAAGCATGTCAAGGATGGCGATGAGGTGGATTTTTACAAGGTCAATCCCAGTGGAATCAAAGGTGCGATTTTGAGAGAGGTTTTCTACAGGTTGGAGAAGTTCAGAAGATGGAGAACCGGATACTGGTAGGCTGTTATGCTTTTTATTCCCTCCTACCACCCCCACTTCCCCCTCTTCTACCCACATCCCCTACATCCCCTCAAAATGACCATCACAGATAATGATAAGAAAAATGTTAATACATAGAATCGCAATAACGAGCTGAACGAGGCATTTTGATGAGGAGGATAAGAACCGTACTGGTGGCGTTGGTTATTCTAACCGGGGCTCTCTTTATCGCGGATATGGGTTTTGATATGATGACCACCAGAGCGAGTGCTGAGACAATTTACGTGGGAGGCTCAGGTCCTGGGAATTATTCTACAATACAGGCCGGGATAAACGATGCAGACCCAGGTGACACAATATATGTTTATGCTGGGACATACAATGAAGGTTTGTATATTGATAAGACATTAACATTATTGGGTGAGGACAAATATACCACAATCATCAATGCAACCGGTAAAATCTATGGTATTCTTATTGATAACGCTGATTATGTGAATATTAGCGGATTTTCAGTGATAGGGGCGAATTTTTACAACATCAGGCTTTATCCGGGCAATCACTCCCATATTTATGATAATATCCTTAAAAACTCAGGTTCTATTGCCTTAGGAGTGAACCCTGGACACGAAAATTTGATAGAGAATAACTTTATCGTTGACAATCCCAGGGGTGTATTGATATCGGACCACTCAAGTGCGAATATCCTGAAAAGCAACATAATAAACTCGTCCGGTGGCCGAGCCATCACCATCGGGGATGGTGCAACCGAGAACCTTATTTCCCACAACACGATCTCGGGCTACGATACAGGCATCTACAATAAAGAATCTGAAAACAACCGAATAGAATATAACCAGATTTCAGACGGTGCGAATGGGGTGAAGATTTTCGATCAGAGCAGTGGTCTACTCTTAAACAACATCATATCCAATAACGAAATTGGCGTGAAAGTATTTGATCATGCCTCTGCTATGGTTGTAAACTGCACCATTCAGAATTCCAATTTATACGATCTTACTGTGGGGGACACCTTTAATCCCACTGCAGATGTTACCCTCATCAACACGAGCTTTAATGACAACAAAGTGGATATTATGGATGACACATCGGGTTTAACCGTGCAATGGTACCTGGATGTCAATGTGGTTGACAAATCCGATGAACCTGTTTCTGGCATTGATATCCGAATAAGAGATAATCCGAATGGCGACTTTGATGAGGTCTTCACAACCAATTCAGGGGGTCGGGTGGATTTGGTCACATTGACACAGTACTTGCAGAATCGAACATCAAAGGTTTCCTATACACCGCATAACATAACAGCCTACAATACCACATCTTTGGGTTACGCGTCACCTGAAGTTTTTATGGACACGAGCAAAGAAATAACGATCAAAGTCTTCTCCGACATGGATGGCGACGGGG
>JAZGAR010000005.1:0-2882 GCA_036475875.1 Thermoplasmata archaeon | reverse complement strand
GGCCGAAGATACTAACTTGAAACGCCAGGTAGCTATTAAGGTTCTTCCCCAGCCATTTGCCTTGGATAAAGAACGGTTGGCTCGATTCGAAAGGGAAGCAAGGCTCTTAGCGTCACTTAATCATCCTAACATTGCTACCATTCATGGTCTTGAGAAGTTCGATGGTCAGCAGTTTCTGGTAATGGAATTAGTAGAGGGCGAGACTCTTACAGAGCAGATACAGAAGGGGCCCCTGCCAGTTGAGGAAGCACTTGAGGTATGCCGGCAGATTGCCGAAGGACTGGAATCTGCACATGAGAAAGGAATCATCCACCGTGACCTGAAGCCTTCTAATGTGCAGGTCACACCAGAAGGCAAAGTCAAGATATTGGACTTTGGATTAGCCAAGGCATTTCTCGATCAGCCCGGTGTCTCCGACTTGTCTAAGTCTCCAGCCATTACAGAGGAGATGACACGACCTGGTGTAATCCTTGGCACTGCTGCATACATGAGCCCAGAGCAGGCAAAAGGTAAATCTGTAGATAAAAGGACGGACATATGGGCTTTTGGCTGCATCCTGTATGAGTGTCTAACAGGTAAACGTGCATTTAAAGGGGAGACAATCTCGGAGATCCTGGCTTCAATTCTTAAAGATGAGCCGGATTTAAGTGTACTGCCAGGTACTACTCCATTGAAGATCCAGGATCTCATAAGACGATGCCTTGTTAAAGATCCGCGTGATCGCCTTCACGATATAGCAGATGCCCGGATTTTTCTTGCTGAAGTCCAGCAGGAGCCTGAGGCAACAACACTTACAACCGGAACCCAGCTGCGGTCTTCTTCACGTTTATCATGGGTGTGGCTGATCATTTGCCTGGTTGTTGGTATAGGGATCGGGGCACTCGTGATGCATTTACTTTTACCACGTTATACCCAGCTTCCAGGAGAACCACAAAAGCAATCCCATTTCACCTTTGAACTGGACGAGAGGGAACAAATAGCTCTAGATATGGATGTTCGACTTTTTGACATTTCGGATAATGGGGAAACGATCGCCTGGATTGCGCATCCTAATCCTGAAAGAAAAATATTCTATCGTTCTTTGAAAGAGCTGGAAGTCAATGCTGTCCCTGGAACCACAGGAGTTGGTAACGTTGATATTGCTCTCTCGCCTGACGGGACCGAGATTTCGTTTGTTCGCGATGGAGCACTCTGGAGAATGCCACTTAAGAGAGGAACACCGCAAAAGCTTTTCGAGGGGCCAGCTGGTTTTTCAATTTGGGAATTTGACTGGGGTAAGGATGGTTCTTTCGTTATAAGCCCGGCATACTCCGGACTATTGCGGCTCGCAAAACCTGGAGCCGATCCAGTACCTCTGACCACATTGGATGATAAAGCGAACGAATTTTGTCATATGGCCCCCTTGATTCTCCCGAACGAACGAGGTGTTCTTTTCAGTGTGGGAAAAGGCAATTTCTGGAATACACACATTGAGGTACTAGTATTCGATCGCTCTGAAGCTCGCAGACAACGTGTACTCGAGGACGTATATTTTGTTGAGTATGTGCCCTCAGGCCATCTACTATTTGGACGTGCGGGTACCATCTTTGCGGCCCCCTTCGATTTGAAAACTATGGCTGTGACAGGCCCTCAAGTGCCAATCATTTCAAATGTTCAGATGGATAGGTTTGGTATGGTTGTTCAATTTGCGATCAGCCAGAATGGCACACTTGCTTATATCCCCGAACAGGGATTAGTGGATAATCAACTCGCCTGGATAGATCGTCAGGGTAGGCTTGAACTACTGCCTTTTCCCTCACAGCCATATACTACGCCTAGGATATCACGGCTTGGTAATCAAGTTGCCATTAGCAGCCGGAGGAGAGAAATTAGTGGGTGGAAAATATGTCTTCTTGACTTGCGACGGACAATTATTAAGGAATTAAGCCTGGGAGGAAGAGCAAATTACTGTGGTGCGTGGAGCTCCAACGGTTCTCAAATTGCAGTCAGCTCTGACCAAGATGGACCAATCAATCCTTATTTGATAGATATCATGGGCACGATCAGCACAAAAAAGTTAATTACAAGTAATCATGATTGTATCGTGACCTCTTGGTCCAAGGACGGACAACAACTTATTTACACAGAACGCTTGCCATTAGATAAAACGCGTATCATGAGTGTTTCGATTGGAGACCTGGAGCACAAAGTAACTTCATTGACACCCAAAGACATTAACGAAATGATGGGAGTCCTCTCTCCAGATGGAATGTGGATGGCTTATGTCTCTGATCAGGAAGGACAACCTGAAGTTTATATTCGAAACATGGATGGGAGTGTCCGGGAAAAAGTATCGAGTGCCGGAGGAGAAGAACCGGCCTGGTCACCTGATGGAAAAGAACTTTACTACACGAGCAAAGATGGCGCTGCACTCTTATCAATAAAACTGGAGAATGGAACAGGTTTGAAGTTGGGTAAAGAGGCCGTAGTTTTCAAAGAACCTCAAGGCTTTGAGTTTTTAAAACCCGGGCTTGGTTCGTCTGGGAGGGAAACCTACGATGTGCATCCCGACGGCCAGCGATTTCTATTTGTCGTTAAAAAGAAGAGAGAGCAGAAAATGAAAGTAAGTATCATCTTGAACTTTTTCGAGGAACTCATGCGGAAGGTGCCCATAGGGAAGTGAGCAGAAAGCCAAAGCCATATAACACTGTGAGAAATTCCTCGACCTCTGGAAAGACGCTCACCCTGGTATTGCTGAGGTTGAGGCTGGGAGGAAGAGGCTGGTTGGGCTGAAGAGCCAGTAATTTTCTTTAATCCCTAATTTTCATTTTCCCGGAATATTAAAAAGGGAAGAAGCTTATATAGGGAGATTTGAGGGATTTGTAAGGAGAAAATTGGGGCCT
>JAZGAR010000004.1:0-9151 GCA_036475875.1 Thermoplasmata archaeon | reverse complement strand
CCAAAAATGGAGGGTTTTTCAATCAGGCCCTCTTATTCCCCCTTAAAGATGTATGTGAATGACACAGATCCGGATGAATCAGATGATTACGGCGTATTGATAGAAGGATTTTGGGAAGGTGCTTTGGGCATGAAGGTTGACGAAACAAAAGTGGTTCGGATACCATCTGAGAAGGGTTATGGCGACGGTTTGACGCGCATTTTCGAAATCACCATTGTTAGTATAGACAACTGATGATTGAAGGAACGATAACAAATGTAAAATCCACTGAGAGCCAGGTTGAGAAAAATAAGTTCATTAGGCTGTGAGCTCTCAGTGGTATAGGGCGTTGAGGTAAGGGAATGAAAAATTGATTTTGATTAATAAATGCTTTATGCTGTAGTTATCATTTTTGATAGTGAGCTCAACGAATTTATTTAACATAAGTATTATAGTGCTATCAGAACCTTTTTCTACGAATATGGTTCTTAATTTCGAGATGATGAGCATGGATACTGCAGGTTTTCTTGGTCTGTTCGCAATCATTGGAGGACTGGTATTCTATTTTACCAGTGGTGCGTTCTCGATAGTCAGCGCTTCCTTAGGCATAGCATTTCAGATCTCTGGAATAGTTTTGATCTACATAGGTATTGCTCTCGTGATGTGGAGTGTACTAAGTTCATTAAACATCTTTTTGGAAAGATTCGTGAGAAGGAGTTAGATATCTTCGACTTAGCTTTTAGGTACACTCCCCGTGGAGGTAGACATCACAAGAAGAGTCCTAGTTTTAATACCATGGATTTTAGTTAGGTATTATAATTAATCGGGTGTTCGAGTCATGTTTCAATGATATTTCCTTTTCTGCTCAAATACAATTGGTTGATTTTAAAATAATTCATTAATATGCTCCCGTTGGGTGTTCGAGCTTAAGATATAATTAATGTCTCAGTATAACTCGAACACGAGACGGGAGCACGAATTAACTTAAAAATAAAGAGAAGTGCTCCCGTCGGGATTTGAACCCGAGTCCTTGGCTGTCTCCAGCCTGGAAGGCCACGAGAGGCCAAAATGATTGACCGGTCTACACTACGGGAGCATGTTTGCGAGTTGAACGAGTAAATATGCAACCCAGGGCATTTGCGACTGAGTGCTTTGCAGGAGCACGGAAGGTGCAAAATGCGGGTAGCATTTAGCAATAGATGCGATTGGATTTATGCCTGAGTGCTTTGCAGGAGCACGGAAGGTGCAAAATGCGGGTAGCATTTTGCATTGTTTGTGATTACCAGCATACCTAAGTGCTCTGCAGGAGCACGGAAGGTGCAAATTAAGATGACTCGAATTTGGTTTGCCTGATATAGGACACAATAAATAAAAGTTTTCAAGTTCGCATTAATTCTTGTATGAGGTTAATCAATTTCAAGGTCCAGGGTATATTTTCCAGGGTCCTTTTTCATCCTTCTCATAAAAGTGAAGATTTCGTAAAGCTCTTTCTCAGACTTGCCAGTTATCTTCACCATTATCGTCTTCTCTCCATCGTTAATGAGAATTTTACCAGTGCGTTCCTCATCAGCCATAATTATCACGAGATTAAAGCCATAAGCGCTATTAAATCTTTCTAAACGATATTTTCTCCCCTTGAATCACTTTTCCTTGTGAACGATCTTGAGCTCAGCTTCACCCTGAGGGAGCCTGACATCCAAATACAATGAGCCCTCAAAGCCATCATCATCATGGAAAATGATCTTGAATTTATTCTTGCCTTTAACTTCTATAACTTCGGTAATCTCTATGGGCAATGTCTCGCCCAGTGCTATCTTTTTCATCTTAACACCTATAGAGTGAACGTTATCAACTTATTTTAAGGATTTGTCGCTAGGAATTATCGCTTTGTCTCAAGATAACTATGTCGAAAATGTCGATTATGTAGTGATACCAGTGACCACTTTCTCCATTTTTCCACCGACCATACCACCCCCCTCACCTTGTATTTCTGTTCTTCACCTCTAAATCACCGATCTTTTGAAAATCGCACTATATCGAAAATTACTTAACGCCAAAATGGCTTGGGTCTCCTACTTTATGGGGGACTTCAATGGCTAAAAAGAAAGGTAAAAAATCGAAATTGGAAGAGAAACTTACTAGAAAAGAGGAGTTGGTTTGGGATAAGCTAAGCGAAAAGGAGAAAAAAGCCGCTTTCAAATTTTCCCAACACTACAAGGATTTTCTCGCTAAAGCCAAAACAGAGAGGGAGGCTGTGGTTGAGATTATAAACTTCGCGGAAAAAAATGGCTTTGAGAGCATAGAGAAGGTTACAAATGCAAGAACAGGATCGAGAGTTTACATCACCAACAGAAAAAAGAACATAGCGTTGATAGTTCTCGGCTCCCAGCCCCTAGAAAATGGTGTGAAGATCATAGCCTCTCACATAGACGCTCCTCGTCTGGATCTCAAGCAAAACCCACTCTATGAGGATGAAGATACCAAGTTGGCTTTATTCAAAACGCATTATTACGGTGGCATAAAGAAGTATCAATGGGTGAATCAGCCCTTGGCCGTGCACGGGCATGTTGTGAAAGAGGATGGCACCGGAGTGGATATTGTCATAGGCGAAGACTCTGATGAGCCAGCTTTTACAATAACCGATTTGGAGCCACACTTGTACCACAAGACACAGGCAAAGAGGAAGTTGTCGGAGGGGATAAAGGGCGAGGAGTTGAACATCCTGGTAGGTAGCGTACCAGTAAAAGATGATGATGCAAAAATGAAGGTCAAGCTTTGGGTGCTCGACTACCTGAACAAAAAATACGGCATCGTTGAGGAGGATTTCACCACAGCTGAACTGGAAATCGTGCCTGCAGGAGCGCCAAGAGACATCGGTTTTGATGAGAGTATGGTTGGTGCGTACGGTCAGGATGATAGGATTTGTGCTTATGCTTCCATGGTAGCAATAGCTGCGGTGAAAAAACCTAAGAAAACCGCAATAGCATTGTTTTTTGACAAAGAGGAAATAGGCAGCGAAGGTAACACGGCTGTGAAGTCGAGATTCCTCGAAAACATGATAGGCGAGCTGATCGAACTGACGAACCCAGAATATAGATACAGCGTGTTGAGAAAGGCATTGTCGAGATCTCAGGCCCTCTCTTCCGATGTTACAGGCGGAGTGAATCCTAATTACAAGGAGGTGCATGAATTAAGGAATGCACCAAAGGTAGGCTATGGCTTAGTAATTACGAAGTTCACCGGTGGAGGTGGAAAATACTCATCAAGCGATGCAAATGCAGAATATATTGGGGAGATCAGACGCCTCTTCAACAAAAACAAGATTCCCTGGCAGACTGGCGAGTTGGGAAAGGTGGATGAGGGTGGTGGAGGAACAATTGCGAAGTTCCTAGCAGAGCACAACATGGAGGTTGTGGATTGCGGCCCCGCCTTACTGAGTCTCCATGCTCCATTTGAGATAGCGAGCAAAGCCGATGTTTATGCCACTTTCCAGGGCTACAAGGTGTTCTTCAGCAATTGAGAGTGAACCTTTTTCCCGAGGTCTGGTATCAAGGATGTAATTACCATGAGTTGCGATGAAGTTTACGAGAAAATTCGACCCTACCTTTCCGACCCTAAAGTCATTAGAGAGTTTTTAGATGAGCGTAAGGAGAAAAGCGTAGATGAGATAATCGAAGATATAAACAAGTTGATGACAGAATCTGACATGCCATTGAAGACAGATCTCAGGATACTGTTAAACGCTCTTTTAAAACGGTCTTAATTATATCGGGGATGAGATAGTGGAGGATAAGAAGGGGAAGGAAAATTCAACCGAAGAGAAAAAACATTCTGAGAAAGAATTGGAGCGATTACTGAAGCGATTAAAGATGGATTTGAACGCTCCAAAATTTCCTTTGGGTTTTGCGGTGATATTGATCATTGGGATCACTTTATTATTGGCATATTTTTATGTACTGCCGATACTCGAGGCAGCCGATGAGAGTAAGGAAGCGATGGAAGAATGGATGGATAGGGAACTGATTTATGATGATGATGTTACAATCGAGAGTGGAGATTCGTGGCAAGTTACAATAGAGGGTATTTCCAAGGGAGACAAGCTATATATCAATTTTGAAGTTCAAGATAACAATGCCCCACTGGATAGTGATTCAGGGATGGTAGATTATGCATTTGGTTTTGGCAGCGCAATAATCAAACAAGCTGAAAATAGTGAAGGGGATGATTTCGAGTATAAGGCTGAGGAAAATGGCGATTATGTTATTAGATTCACAAATGAGGATAAGGACCCTATCTTTGTTCCCGGGAGTAAAACATCAGACACTTTGCATCTCTCGATATTTGTAAGCCAGGCGAAATCCTCATCTCCAACCCAAGATGTGGCTGGAAGTTTAGGCATTCAAGGCATTTGTCTTCTTCCTATTGCTGCTTTTTTGATAATCGGGTTTCTCGGAATGGGGATCTGGATCTTTCAGAGAATCAGAACTGCTAATAGGGGAAACGAGTGAAGTAAAGGTGCTCATAAAAATAGTAGCGGGGAGTTGCGAAGCTTAAGACGAAATTATTGTATGGCATAACTTCGCAACCACCGCTGCGAATATAATTAAGGTGATATTTAAGTAGCGGGGGATAGATTTGAACTATCGATCTACGGGTTATGAGCCCGTCGGGATTTCCTGGCTACCCCACCCCGCTATAAGATCACTCAGCCGCGATTCTCAAACCGCCGTCCTTGTAATATATCCAGACCTTGTCTTTCAGATGTTTGGTGAGATTGGCTAATGATTCGTATATCTCGCTCTCTTCCACACCCAGAGATCTTGCTGCGTCATGTGTTGACCACTTATTGTTTTCGAAGTCATTGAGCTTTATGTACTCATAAAGTCTTCTGTCAACTTCGCTCAAGTTTTCCTGTGCCATTGAACCGCAGCGTTGTGTATTTGTACCATCGATTATAAACCTTTCCTACACTTATAGGTCTTAATGCTTATTTTTGCGGTTCAAGTGATCTATTGCGTGGTATTTTGGTGTTTCAAGGGTAATTACCAGGGACAGTATAAATATCCCGAGTTCACATATTATAACTTTGGACCCAAAATATTTGGGGTGAGATGATAGGATGAAAAAAAGACATAGAATCCATCTGAGGATGGCGATATTGGGCGGGACCTTACAATTTGGCGATCTAGAGGTCAAGCATAAAGCAACATGACATTTACCAAAATAAGGAGGATGGAATCAATGGACATGGGAAACAGGATATGGTTCCTGATTTTAGACAATGGTTCCACGCTGACAAAAACGAGGGGTGCGTACAAGCTTAAGACGATAATGAATTGCAAGGAGATGTATTCACTACCCAAATACAACAAATGTTAGCTTTGTTTTCCCTGCCCTAAAGCTTGGTTTTCATTAAAACCACCAAAAAAGCTTATATTTACATAAGCAGTTACGGTAACTAAAGCAATAGAAGAGGTGTTGTACATGGTAAAGAGACCCTTTAAAAAGTTCAAAAGTGAACCGCCCCCTGGTGAGCCCGAAAAGTACATAGACCTTGGGGAAATGTATTCTGAGGGGGAAGATATAGGCGGTTTTCCTGCGAAGATGAACGTTAAAGTTGCAGAATTACACCGATATGAGGATTTGGGCGACCTAACGTCTCACGTTTATGACGGTAATATCCTGCTTCTGGATTTTACTCCTATAGCGAAGGACACCCTAGCCTTAAGAAGGATAACCAATGAACTGAGAGCCGTTTCACGTGACGTGGGAGGAGATTTGGCAGGTGTCAGTAAGAATCTTCTTATTGTCACACCAGAGGGAGTGAAGATCGATAGAACGAAGATAAAAGGACCGTATTAATCGTCTTGTGCATTGAGCATGGCAACGGTCACTTATCATTCTCTAAAAGTGTCGTCTCTATCTGGAATAAACAGCAACGCTACTTTTCATAGTTCCATATATCATCACCGACGTGATGTAAGGATTTGACAGCCTTGCCTGTGTTCGAGGCGATCATCTCTCCACTAGAAATCAAGGCCTTTCCAACAGCCAAAGGCTGTCCGTTTTTTTCGTCCCTTATCCAGACTAGATCACCCTTTGTGATGTCTTGATCCGCATCCACAATCCCTGGTGCCATCACATCCGCGCCGTTATACACATATTTAACAGCGCCCATATCCACGGTCACATACCTCTTATTCGGACCGTACTTTAGAAGGCCCTTGACCGTCAAAAAAGGCATGCCTTCGAAAACCATACCCAGTATTTCTCCATCTACCAAGATAACATCGAACTTACCTGTCTCCGCTCGATCCACTGTTTCATCAGATACGAAGCATCGTTTTGAAAAAATTTCCTCCAAACCCTCCGATAGAGTTTTAATCTCCTTTTTTCTGAGCCTGTGCCTTTTTCTCATGCGGATGGGCATGACATCAACCTGTTATTACTAGAACTCAATCCCATTTATGCCTCAGTTTTTTCATTCTCATTGTGGCCTTCTTCTTTTTTGTCTTTTTCTTTCCGGGAACCTTCTTGAAATTCTTATCTACTTTCTTTTCTACTTCTTCATCGATAGACTCTATTTCAGACATGAGTTCGGCTTCCAAGTCCTCTTCAATCTCTACTTTTTCTGGTTCGAGATCCTTGATTTGCAACTCGCTTATCTCTTCATCAATGGCCTTGATATCAGGTATGAGTTCTTCTTCCAAGTCATTCTCGATTTCAGGCCCAATTATCTCTTCATCAATGGTCGCATTACGAGGCAATTCTTCAGCTTCCAATATCCCCTCGGCTTCTACTTCCACAGTTTCCGAGTGCTTAACCGTGTTGTCCATGTCCAACAGTTTATCCTCGATTTCATCATCCTTCACATCCAAAAAACCTTCGTCTGACTCGCCCTCTTGTGGAAGATCGGCGTTTGGTTTTTCTAACCCTATATTTTCATAGGGAAGGGCTTCCTCATCAAGCTTCTCGGCAGATTCGCTTTCCCCGCTTATGTATTCTATGAGGATGTTTCTGAGCATCGACTCTACGCTCTGGCCCCTTTCTCCGCTAAGTTCCTCAAATGTTTCAGCCATCTTCTTTGGCACTCTCACCTTCAGCACGGTGCTTTTGTTCATCTCGGTTATCAACGTTTTTAAAGCGACAGCAAAATCGGCGACATTGTAGTCGTCGGAAGAAACTTTCATTTTTATGGCGTATCTAATTTCATCCTCTGTTAACCACTTTCCATCGACTCGAATTTTCCCCTCCTCAAGGTTGATGCTCTCCATGATTTCTTTAGATACCAAAATCGCTCCTCCATATTTCATTTCAAATTCTATTCATATCAATGGGGCCGAATTTACATCATAATACAAAGGTCTTTGTTCTTAAGTATTTTTTGGTGTGGTTTTTGGGATAGGGTCAAATCCTCAAAATTTCCTTCCCATAATCACAAGGCTTAAAGCTTATCATGATAATTACTCGAAGAGCTAAGAACATTCGGTGAATATATGAAGGTGATCATCAACGGTGAAGCCAGGGAAATGCGCTCAGTTTGGATGGAAGGCAAAGAAATCAAGTTCATAGACCAACGCGCCCTTCCTCATAAACTCGAAATTTTTTCGGCGAAGGATGTGAGGGAGGTGGCTTTTGCAATCAAGGACATGGTGGTGAGGGGGGCACCGGCCATTGGAGTTACAGCAGCATTTGGAATGTCCCAGGCCAAAATGCTTGGAATGGATTTGAATGAAGCTGCAAAGATGTTGAGAGCCACAAGACCAACTGCCCAGGATTTGTTCACTGCTGTTGACTATATACTTAGGAAGATCGAGGAGGGGGGCGACCCAAAAAAAGGCGCCGAGGAGTACGTTGAGAATATCATCGATAAGTGCAGAAAAATTGGCGAGCACGGCGTAACTCTGATCAAACCTAATCAAAAAATACTGACGCACTGTAATGCCGGTGCTCTGGCAACAGTGGATTTTGGCACGGCATTAGCGCCAATAAGATCTGCACATCGCAAGGGAAAGGAGATATTCGTCTTCGTGGACGAAACCAGGCCAAGATTGCAGGGCGCAAGGCTTACTGCATGGGAGTTGTGGAATGAAGGCATACCCCACGCGTTGATCGTGGATAACGCCGCAGGTCATTTCATGCAGAAAAAGGAAATAGATCTGGTAATAGTGGGAGCTGATAGAATAGCAAAAAACGGGGATTTCGCAAATAAGATAGGCACATATGAAAAGGGGGTTTTAGCTAAAGAGAACGACATACCCTTCTACGTCGCCGCCCCTATAACGACCTTCGATTTTTCATTAGAAAACGGAAACAAAATCCCGATAGAGGAGAGAGCCGAAGAGGAGGTGCTTACACTCGCCTATGAGCGGCTCGCTCCGGTCAAAACCAGAGCTAGAAATCCTGCGTTCGATGTCACACCCGAGAAATATGTAACAGGATACATAACGGAGGAAGGTGTGTTAAAGGCTGAGGATATACCGAACCTGAAAAAGCATGCGATGAGTTGATTGGCATCTTCAGTAATAATCTTCATATCCCTTAAACGCAATTCCCCTATAGGGTATTAGGCAAGAATGGCCTTATGAAAAATGGAAGTTGATAGAATGCTTTGTTCTAACTGCGGCTGCAAGGTAAACGATGAGGCAAACTACTGCGAGAAATGTGGTGCCAAACTGCGTGACGATGAGGTGAAAGAAGGAGAGGTAAATGGTGTGGCACATCAACCTCTGCCTAAGGAAATAAAGGTCGAGCTGGTGGAGAAGGAAGCCCCAAAGAAACCATGTGAGATGTGTGGCAATGCCGATTTGGAGCTCGTGAATGAGGAGGGAAAGCCGCCGCTGTATAGGTGTTCCAGTTGTGGTTTTTATTTTGGAAATTTCATGAGGAAAGGCAACAACATATACTATGACACAACGCATTTAAGAATAGGTCAATACATCGCCAGCCAACTGATTCATGGAAAGTACCGGGTCTCTGCCCATAAGAATCAAAGGGAAAAGGGACTGGAAGATCTGGCAGGTAGGATAATACAGGATATAAAACTCGACCGCAAAAAAATCACCGGATCTTTGTCTTACCTCATAGAGAAGAATGTGCTCTACACCTATTACGAGCCCACGCCTGATGGAGAGTTCGAGTGGTTTGGGATAGCGTTTTCGGATAGCATGCC
>JAZGAR010000003.1:0-2022 GCA_036475875.1 Thermoplasmata archaeon | reverse complement strand
ACTTGTTGGCGGGTCTTACGCAATACCTGACTACTATTTCGATTACCATATCAACTATTACTACTGGTCTGCGAAAATCGATTATATAGGATCAACCGCCCCGTATGGAAACTTAACCTATAACTTGACCTACGAAACATATCCTCGCGAAGATCTGGGTGTCGGGCGAATCATTGGTCATTCTTTGATGGACACCTCGATCCTTCTTATGAGGACCATTTTTTATCGGGAATTTTTATCAGGGGGAATATATGCGGATTTGACACCCACATCCTGGGAAAAAAATTCCTGTGTTATTGAGGGGCACAGACTAAATCAACCCAACTTTGGCGGACCACCAGCATTCAATGACGAGCCTTACCTCCCAGCAGGTGAGGTGGATGATGTGTTTTCAGAGGCTGGTTTTAATGAAACATACTATGTCCCTCGAAACTTCACCATCAGCAATGATACGAACATGCCTATCGGTGAGATATTGGATCAGGCCTTTTCTTCGTCTTCAATGATTTTGATAAATGCACACGGAGGCCTTCCAGGAGAGCAGGCTTTGCTCGAAATAGGGATCGATTCGATAATAGGAAGGGAATATCTTTTTACTCTTGATGAGAAGGAAGCCGTAAAACGACCACTTGTTCCTTCGGTGGTGTATGTCATCGCTTGTGAAACTGGAACCGCAGCGGTGGACCTTCCCATGGAGGATTACATCTCCTTGGGCTTTGTTCATTCAGGCTCTGTGGCGTACATCGCACCTGACACCTATCAAACCATCTGTTTCTGGGATAAGGCTCCAAAAGGCCCTGAGGCAGATCAAGCCATATACTTCTTTCAAAGATTACTCGGTGAAAATATACCTATAGGTAAGGCGTTGTCAGCTGCGAAATGGGAATCCAACAGGCATTGGAAAAATGATACATCCTATGAGGACGATGTGGCTGGCGTCACACTTCACTTGTTTGGAGATCCTGCGTTCGAGCCGTCCAAACCCAATGTTCCATTCGTAGACAAAAAACAGTTTGATGTGAAGGCAACATATGACGGAACAATAGATGCCGGTACTTCCTTTTATGTGAGTGCAAGTATCACCGATCTTTACTCTGGCCTGACGATCAACGATGCTGTGGTGACAATAACATTTTGGCATAATTCCCGCAGTGGTTATACAACAACATTCACAGCCCCAAATGAAAAAGGTGTCTACTACATTGTGATCACCATCAGCAAGGAAGGCTACCATGACATTAGTGCAAAATATGTAGTTTACGTGCCTAACAGTAAGGAGGATTTCATTCCTCTAATATTATCTGGGGCCGGAATAACTACTCTTATAGTATTTGTTGCAATCTATCTCAGAAAAAGATCGCATATCTCTAAATTCAGATCTAAATCCAGAAAAAAATGAACTTACTTGGACAAGCTCGTTACCAAGCAAAAAGTGAATGAAATATGAGGTGGTGAAAAGATGAAAATCAAAATCTCATGGTATCTCGTATTGATGGTCGTAGTAGGTTTCGTATTATCCGCACAGCCAGTCACAGCAGGAGGAGAGGATGCACAGATGGGTGATATAAAATTATCCCCGACGCCTGATACCCAAGGTCAGGGAGGCCCCATCACGATTGTTTTAGAGATTCCATTCTACAGCGGGTGCTGCTATCCACTCTACGCTTATGATGTATCCGCATCGCTTCAACTCCCAAGAAACATGGAAGTTGTAAGCGGTCCTGAACCCGAGAAGTATAAGAAGGTGGAGGCGAAGGCTGGCAAGCCCTCATGGGTTCAAATAAAATGGGTTGTAAAGTCCATGATTGCAGGAACATATACAATTGATGTGACTGTTACAACTCAGAATTGTGGCAGCGCTACAGGTTCCACAATTGTTACGATTACTGAGGGTTGTGTGATATCAATACCCGAGGTGTATCCCGAACAACCTTCAACCGAAAGAGAAATCTATGTAAATATCGAGGCGTTATCTCCTATGGAAGGAGTTCTAATAGATAATATGACTCTTTACTATGCTGT
>JAZGAR010000002.1:0-2666 GCA_036475875.1 Thermoplasmata archaeon | reverse complement strand
TGGCGAAGATTTCATCCCATCCTCAAAACATATCGGCCTCACCTTGGCATTGACTACGCCGCCCCCCGAGGAACTCCCGTTTCAGCAGTCGCTGACGGAAAAGTGGTGTATTCTGGCTGGAAAGGAGACAACGGAAAATACATCAAGATAAAGCACGCTCAAAATTACACCACAACCTACGGGCATCTATCTCGAATCGGCAAGGGAATCGGGACGCGGAAGGAAGTGAAACAGGGCGAGATCATCGGCTACGTGGGCTCAACGGGGCTTTCCACCGGACCTCATCTCGACTTCCGTATCACCAGGAACGGCCGATACGTCAATTTCGTGAAGATGGATTTCCCCAGAGCGGAGCCAGTAGATCCCAAGTACTCGAAGCAATTCGAGAGGACAAAAAAAGAGTACACCACATGTCTGGGGAAGCTCAAGGAGTCTGAAGAAAACCTCATGCGCTTCCCGGACAAGAGACAGGGAAGAAGAAAGTACTGGTTCATCCCTTTTCCCCTAGACCGCATCATCCGCTAGGACTTGGGTCCGGGGACGGACAATGATATAGCTCTGGCTGTTGAGAGGGGAGTAATGGAAGAGATTAGAGGACTTTGGGATCAAGTCCAGATTTCGCCGTATTTCATAAGCGAGCTCCCTGTGATTCATTGACTGAACGAGCCAATGTATTATAATGGGGACTGAAGTTAAGCCATACATACAATTACTATTACGTGTTGGCAGTTATCGGAAGAATAATCGTAAAAATATATTCCTACAAAAGCTAAATAAGAGTGGGAGGTTTAGGGAATGGGTGGAATCATCTTGATTATCGTTGTAATATTTACCAATGTTATGATAATAAAGGTAGCTACTGCAGCCCTCAAGCTCACCGGTCTTGATGAACGAACAGCAAGTTTTCAGGCTCTTTCGGCTCTCACCGGTACAGGTTTTACTACCAGAGAATCAGAGTTGATAATCAGCCAGCCGATGAGACGCAGAATAGTTTCTATTCTCATGGTAGTCGGAAATGCTGGACTGATCGCAGTAATTGCAGGACTCGCTTCCTCCCTCCTCACCATTACCTCTCCTTGGTCAATTTTAAGATTTGTTATTCTAATTGTAGCCATTTACCTGATATTCAGAATGGCAACCCACACCAGACTGGCACGTTTTCTCTCCAAGAAAATAGAGAAGAAACTTCGGGAGAAATACAAACTTCAGAAAAGGTCAATATACCAGATACTCGATCTTGGGGAGGACTCTGGTTTAGCTGAGGTGACGTTACATGAAGGATCCTCCTGTATTGGGAAGACCTTGGCTGCTTGCGATTTGATCAAAAGAAAGATCCTAATTTTGGCCATTGAAAGAGGCAAAGAACGAATTCTGGTTCCCCCGAAGGATCATGAATTTCACGCAGGAGATAACCTAATTTGCTACGGAAGCTTTGCAGAGCTCAGAAAGATGGCTTAGGTGAAATTGCCTGATGGAAAAAGGATAAATGGCTCTCTAACAGATCAAAAAAAACCCCATCAAAAAGACCCACCTTAAACAGCACCAAAATCGAGCGTTTTTGACACGGTCTTGTCTTAGCTAGAATAAAAGATAATCCTTCACAAATAATCAGCCGATCAGGAGGCAAAAATGAAGAATAGCCTTGCCTTAACTTCAGTCGCCATACGAGGAGGGGTGTCCGGACATCGGACACTGCGTCCAAATCCTCATTATTACTGCTTAGCAAAAGGAAATATGCCTACCCAGGTTATCCAGGAATGAGCCCATTCTTCTCAATAAGGGAATGGGTTTTTTCTGTCTAATAGAGAAATGCCACATGCCGCGGCGAAATGACAGTTTTAATTGAACGACGGGAGAGGCATCTAAATGGGTAAAAATAAAATAGGGATATGGTTTGATGAAGGGACAGATGTATTGTATGTCTTCTTGAGAAAGGGAGCTTCTGTAGACTCAGAGGAAATCGAAGAAGACGTAAGAATAGAATATGATACCCAAGGGCAGATAGTAGGTTCAGAGATATCCGAGATGACAAGGAGATTGGCAAAGCCACTTGCAAAACGATTAGCAAAAATCGTGAAATGAATCCAGAAAGGCTCCGAGCATTGCCTTTGAGAACAAAGCCATGGGATTCCATCACCGATGATTTTTCACTGGAAGAGATGAACCCTGCCACTGTTGATCACCTCCTCCATCTTGCTGTAGAGAAGAACAGACTCACCGATGTATCTTTAAATGAGGTCTCACACAGGTCATCTTTCAGCAGGTAAATGCTCAGTAAACGCCGTGTCACATTGAATTTTCAGGGTAGCCGCACCCTTTAGGGTGCGCAGGCTAAAGCCTGCGACTACCAAAAATGACGGGGTTCACTGAATACTTACTTCAGCAGTTTGTACCTACTTCTAGGACAGCGGACCTAAGTATACCATAAAATTCCGGAGGTGGAGATGAAAAATCGAGATGATGAGAAGCTGGATTTAAGGATCTTTCTTGCTACAGATAGTTATGAGCGGTCTACAAAGAGAGGAGTAAGGTTCTACCTTTTCGATATTAATCTCTTCACCTATTTTTTGTGTCGGCTTCTAGTGGTCTCTTGTATGAAATGGGTCCTTTATCGTATCCTACTTCCTTCAGCCACCATTCAGGATAACCGACCTCTCCAGCGGTCT
>JAZGAR010000001.1:0-8438 GCA_036475875.1 Thermoplasmata archaeon | reverse complement strand
CGTCTCCTGGCTCTTACATGCAAAGATGATTTATGTAATAGGATCATCGACGATGAACATTTACCAAGATAGATGAGCCTTGTCAAATGAGCCTTTACAGAAAAAATCTAATTCAAAAGACCCGCTTGGTCTAATCCCCATTGAAGCCTCAACGCGGAACTATTGCATCTATTGTGTAAATGTCTCGCCCTTCTCGTACTTGTCCTGTAGATGCTTTATCAAGTTCTCCCTGTTCCGCCTGATATGGGATTCATACCAAACCTTGATAATATCCGCCAGAACCTTGTGCATCTTATCATAAGATAATGAACTCAACGTCGAGTCGTAAAGAATGCGCTGAGTAAAAATCCTTTTCCAACCAGAGTACTTGTAATAGTGCTCTCCCTCGCAGTACTCGAACACTATTCTAAGATGTGTAGCCTTGGCTGTATTGTAATACCAAGCTTTCAATGAATCCCCTACCCTGCCCTGATCCTGGGTTCGGTCTATTAACTGAACTGTGTTAACACTGGAGAAATTGAATTTCGGTTTGAACTTCCACGGTTCAGGAAAATCTTTGAATTGAGCAAAGGCGCCGTGGCTCGGTTCCATGGTGAAATGCACGCCCTCTTTGTTGAATCTGATCCAGATCCTCCAGAAATCCTCAATCAAGGTCTTGTTGATCTCCTGCTTTTGTGCGTTCTGTTCGTCAACATCACTTAGAATCTCCTCTGTCCTCTTTTCCAGTTCCTTATCGAGAGCTACAAACCAATCATCTGCCATAGTATCACTTCGGGAGGTGTATGAATTACAAATTTAAAAAGATTGTTATCAGAAGGTCGAGCCCAAAATCGATTAAAGACTGTAATAACTTTTACTCAATGGCGTTTAATTCTATTAAATGATAACAAATCGACCTAAAAGTATAAATATTATTCAAACATTATACAAATGTATATATGTCGGTGGTTATTCGAAATGACGGTTGCAACCGAATTGATTGACAGTATACTGGAGTCCGATAGTGCTTTCAGAGAGACCCTTAGAAGAATCTTGAAAACCGAACTGGGTATGAGCATCCCGGAGTTCAGCAAAGCCTCTGGCATCTCACAAAGCACCATTTACAAGATTTTATCCGAGAACAGAGAGCCAAATCTCAGAACTCTCAGACAGATTATCAAGGCTATAAGGAAGATCGAGGGGCTTTTAGATGAACCTTTCATTGCGGTTATAGTGGCAAGGTCTGTTTTGAACAAGATAGAGGAAAGTAGGATGAAGATAGGTGGCAAGGATATCACGATTCGAGAATACCCCGCTAACTCCATGGAAGAGACCATCATCTCCGCAATCAAAGCGGAAAGGGATGGGGCCGTTGCGGTGGTTTGTGCACCCATAGTGAGCACCACGATAGAGAAAATCCTCAGGATTCCAGTGGCAACGATCATGCCTAAAGATAGTATGAAAGAGGCCATAAAATTGGCGGCAAAGAAAACGTGGGTTTAGTGTTCTTCTCTCTTTTGTTCAGAGGCCATGGCTTTTGTGACCTCCTCCTCCACTTCACTCAATATGTCATGTCTGATTCTTGAAAACTCCTTCCCTGCTCTATCCCGGGGTCTCGAGAGGTCGATGCAAAATTCCTTTTTTACGGTGGCAGGTCTGGCCGTGAGAACTATCACTCTGTCCGACAGATAAAGCGCCTCATCCACCGAGTGAGTGACAAATATCACGGTCTTGCTCGTTTTCTGCCAGATTCTCAGAAGTTCCCTCTGCATTATATTTCTAGTTTGTGCGTCCAAGGAGCCGAAGGGCTCGTCCATTAGAAGGACATCGGGCTCATTCGCCAAGGCTCTTGCTATTCCAACGCGCTGTTTCATACCCCCAGATAGTTCGTTGGGATAGGCGTCTTCAAAGCCCTCCAGGTTCACAAGGTCTATGTATTCCAGGGCGATTTCCCTTCTTCTATCTTTTGGGATTCCCTTTATCTCCAATCCAAATTCTATATTCTTTATAACGGTTCGCCAGGGAAACAGGGCAAACTCCTGAAACACCATCCCTCGATCATGTCCTGGGCCTTCAACAAGGTGGCCATTCTCGAAAATCTCTCCCGAAGTTGGCTTTTCAAGTCCTGCAATGAGCCTGAGAATGGTGGTCTTACCACATCCGGATGGGCCTATGAAACTTACGAACTCATCATCTTCTACGGTAAGGTTAAGATCCTCTATTACAACTAGATCATCGAACGCTTTACTCACGCCTTTTACAGTTACACTGCCCATTTTCTTCTACTCCTGCCACATTATCATGCGCTTTTCGGCTCTTTGAATAACCATATTCATTATCCAACCAATGAATCCGATAATCAACATACCCACTACCATGTTATCATAGAACCCATAGGAGTCATAATTCACCCATAAATAATAACCCAGACCCAAACCCTCTCTCAATCCAACCATCTCGGCAGCCACAATGCTCATCCACCCTATACCAAGACCTATTCTCATCCCCGTGATAATAGAAGGCATTGCTGCAGGAATGACAACTTTTCGCAGAACGTTAAAATTGTTGGCACCTAGGGTTTTTGCAGCCTCAATAAGCTCTTCATCTACTGCTTTAACACCACTTACAGTGCTGAGTATTAATGGGAATAGGCAACCGATAAACACAATAAAATAGACTACATCATGCTGGAATACAAGAAGACCAATGCCGATCCATGCAATAGGTGGAATAGGTCTTAAAAGTTCAACGATAGGGCTTCCAAAATCCGCTCCGTACCTATATCTACCCATAATTAGCCCGGAGGGAATCCCTACCAAAGCTGCTATGGAAAATCCAATTAAGACGCGCACAATACTGGCCCATGCATGCTGCAAAATACTTGGCCTGTAAATCAATTCATTTTCTCCGGATGGTGTCAGAGATTCCACAAATGCATCCCACGTTTCTCCAGGTGTGGGAATTCTGTGAATGTTATTTTCAAGTAGAAACTGATTTCCTCCTCTTGCAGCCATTACAAGAACATACCAAAGAACGATGAGGAAAATAATCGCGATTATGTTTATTAGAATGTGTTTCCAATTAGTTTTGATGTAAGATACACTATTTGCAATTAACACCTTTGGATAGTTTATAATCAGCGACCCGGCGGACTGCCGACCTTTTTTGGACGAGGACATTTAACTAGACTTCCTGAACCTTTGCGCCATCCTGTTCTGCAGCCATGAGAATCAGAAAATGCTGCACAGTTCCGGGCCCAGGATATGCAAGGGTCTTACCCTCAAGATCCTTCATTGAATCGACTTTAAGGCCGGATCTGATTACAATGGCACTCCCCTCATAGTTAACTCCCGCTATAATTTTTATCGTGGTTTCTTTATAATATGGACTTGATTCCAAGAAATCATTTTCATTTATTCCGAAGATAATTGCAGGTGCCGTCCCAAGAAAACCAACATCTATCTCTCCTGTTTTGAATCCGGTTTTCATCTCATCCCCACCATTTGAAAATTCCCTTGGATACTGCGGGGAATTGGATTCCTTTACAGTGATGTTGACATCCTCAAACCATCCCTGCTTCCAGGCAACCCAAAATGACAGTTGATGGAGATCCGCAGTTAGATATCCAAATCTGATTTCAACAGGGGAGTCAAGAGCGATGTCCTCTGAGGTTTTGTCAGAATTGGCAACTGCCCAGGTGATGTACTGATCATCCAGGACATCATCCACATAAGCATCTGTATTTGCAAATCCCGAATCTTCCCATTTCTGGTCGTTGAATATACTGTATTCCTCTAACTTTTGCGCATAGGTTTTTACACCTGCTGAATCGATGGAGTGATCAAAATCAATGTTCAGAAGTGCATATTCCACTACAGCTTCACTTCTTCCTGTAAATTCCGTAGCTAGTGTTATCATTTCATCATGATCTGAGGAGGTTGTGGGTTTTGCATCGTTAATCCATTCTGTTGTTTTCATGTGGACCCATGCCACCCTATTTAATATCTCATCAGCATTTGATACAGAAACATACCAGTCATTATCGGCAGCCAAGGCACAGCAGGGATGATGATCCCAAATCTCGCTGCTGTTTTTGTAGGTAAATCCCTTTTCACCGACAATTGCATTGGCATTCCAGGGCTCCCACCCTATCATAGCATCGATGGTATCGGCATCCATTCCATCCATCATGCCCTGCCCTCCGCTTTTTACCAGTTTGATCCTCTGGGTCTCTTCGCCATCATCAAGACATCCTGCAAGCAGCATGGATGCTGTGATTACAAATACTCCCAAAATACCAATGATTCGACTCTTTGTCAACGAAACCATAGGGAACACCGTTTGCCTCTATAATAGTAATGATACATAAGTATTTTCCTTTTAGGCAATTTGATTGTCCTTTTTGTATAATATTTTTGAAATAATTATACCTTTATCTATTTTCATTTGGAATGAAAAATGTGATAATGGGGATCCTAACTCTTGAATAATTTCTAAATCATCACCATAATAAAAGAAATCAAATGAAGCTTTTAAATAATCCTATTGGCTTTCCCTCGACAAGAAAATATTATTAAGGAATCATTGTGCAGGTGTAGTCTAGTCTGGTTAGGACTTTGGCCTTCCAAGGCCTTCTCCTTGTTAATCTAAGGAAAGGTCAAGGCAAGCCAACAACTCGGGTTCGAATCCCGGCACCTGCACTCGTAGTTTTATAAATGTAATCTCATTGTTTTAAGGGATTTGAACCTTAGAGGAAAGGAGATTTCAAGCATCATTAATTGCCTTTCCTCGCTAGGTCGAATCCCGGCACCTGCACTCTGCTGTTTAATTATTTTAGTCGTGCAGGTGCCTCGTGTTCGAGTTATAATACTACTTTACTAAGTTCTTAAGCTCGAACACCCCGTGAGCCCGTTATACTTTATTAAGTTAGGAAAAACGGCCACACTCTGTTTCAAAGTTATGCTATACCTTAATTTCGTCTTAAGCTTTGAAACCCGGCACCTGCATCCACCATCCCCTCGTTTTGTCTTTATAAATTAAATGTATTTTTGAATTATAAAAATGTAATTTTGCCATAGAAACTATATAAAGGTGGAAATACATTACCCTTATCAACAGCATTATCGAGCTGGATGAACGATAGGGCGACATGGTATAGGACATATTTATGTGAAGAACCACTGGTCAATAGACCAATGGCATCTAACGGACCAGTGGTTCTGCACACTAATTCCGCCAGTCTTAACCACCAGTCAGATAGACTGGTGGAATGTCGGTTTCAAGGGATCATCACCCTAAATGAAAAGGGACCATTATGCCAGAGAAGAAGATGTTCAAAGAGTTCCGAGAAAGATGGAAGGAGCTGGATTTACCAGAAGAGCAAAAGGATGTTTTGGACAGAATAGAGAAGGATATCCAAGGCTTGGACCAAGAGAACGTTTTGAGTGACTTTATAGGTAAGTTACGCGATGATTTAAACAACTCAGAGCTTTGGTTCAAGCTGGGGTCAACTCTCTTGGAGGAAAAAAAATACGAATACGCTCTGGAGGCTTTGGATGTCACATCAAAGATCGAACCAGAGAAGTGGTATCTGTGGGGTTTGAAAGGTTTTATTTTGACAAGGTTAGGAAGACTTGAGGAGGCAAAGGAAGCTCTCAAGAAAGTTTTGGAGCATACCGGTACAATAGGTGATTATGAGAACCTAGATAATCTCATCGAGGATATTGAATCCGGGAAACTGAAGCTTAAGTCATTCACCTTACCTCTGAGAAAGGAGACACCCAGCGAATTGATCTTGGAAATCGAAGAGGAAATTGATAGATTACCCGCAGAGGAGGGAAAAGTCGGGCCCTCCAAAACTGAGCTGACTGGTGAGCTTGAGGCCCTATCTGAAGAACTTGACAAGATTTTAGGACCTGAGGAGGAGGGAGCCGAGATATTTAAATGTCCGGAATGCGGGATGGAGCTTGATACCGATGACAAAATTTGTCCTAGTTGTGGCCTAGAATTCGTTGAGATGGAGGAAATACCTGAAGCTCTCAAAGGCGGGGAAGTAACAGAAAGTATTGAATGCTCTGAATGTGGGGCAATTTTGGATCCTGATACGACGGAATGCCCAGAATGCGGTTTGAGATTCGGTGAAGAGGCGGGTAAATTGTTCGCATGCCCGGCATGTGGTGAGGAAGTGGAATATTCGGTTACGGTCTGTCCGAACTGTGGTGCGGAATTCATCTCAGAGGAGGAGGAATCGGAGGCTGCGTTGGATAAGATCCTTGAGGAGGAAACAGCCGAGAGCCTCGTGGCGCCGAAACCAAAGGAGGAGGAAATCAAAGTGGAAGCCCCTATGGGCATAACCAATGGTTTGACAAATGGACTAAGGAAAGAGATGAAGGAGATGCGAGGATTGACCAATGGGCTGACAAATGGTCTAACCAATGGTTTAACAAATGGACTGAAAAGAGCCAAGGGTCTGACCAATGGTATCACAAACGGTATAACAAACGGTATAACAAACGGCCTTACCAATGGCCTTCGAGCCTTGAGAATGGGTATAACCAACGGTATAACCAATGGCAACGGTATTACCAATGGCCTAGGTCCAAAACGCCCTGTAATCGACTCAAAACGTGGCAAATTGAAGCTTGTTGTAGTACCGTTAATCATCTTTATCCTGATATTCGCTCCTTATATCCTTGTAAACGTGATGAAACCACCTGAGAGAATCAATATCGACGGTAATTTTGGAGACTGGAGCGGAGTAAGCACCACATCGGATATTGTTGAGATATCGCCTTTCAATCCCAATATCGACATAATTGATTACCGCGTTGATGATAGGCAGTTGGAGATTTCGTTCTATTTGCAGGTCGAAGACGATATGTTGGCCGGTGAACTTGATGAGCCTAATGGTGGGAAACACGTTGATACGGTGCATATCTTCATAGACACGGATAGAAAACCGGATACAGGCTATTACATCAACTACATCGGTGCAGACTATATGATAGAGATATATGGATGGAATGGTGTGGTATTGGGCAACAGCCTTTACAGTTACACTTTGGAGGAGCAAGATTGGAACCTCTGGGAGCCTGTCGGTGGTGTTGCTTCTGCAGTCAGCGAATCCGAGCTTGAGGTGCAAGTATCTCTTAACGCTTTATACCTCAAAAACCATGATGCAGTTGATGTTCTATTCCATACGCAGAGTTGGGACGGATTCGAGGATTTTTCAGATACCCTTATAAGTAATGAGAAAGGCGTTTTGCTTGTAAACCAGCAGGGTGTGGGCGAGGGTTACATAAGTGGTATTGGCAATAGGCTGCTCAGGCTGGAATTAGAGGCGATTAATGCTGATATATCTCTAGATGAGCTAAAAGCAACAAGAACAGGTATAGGAAGCGACAATGATATAGCAGCGATAAGGCTTGAGGATGAGAACGGCAATCAAATTGCACTGGGGGCGATGAGCAATGACGTGGTCGTATTTCAGCCTACGATATCCGTATCCCAAGGTCAAATCCGCACAATATACATCGTAGTCGATGTCAGCGGGAATGCAGTTGCTGAGAACAGCATCGGTTTTAAAATCTTAAACAATCATGACTTGACCACGGATAAAGGCACTGTGTCTTTAAAACGCGAGAAACCAGAAGAGCAGTACCATGATATTAGTTATGTAATCAGCTTGCCTTATAACGTGACCATTGACGGGGCTTTCGCAGATTGGGACGAAAAAACAATCCGCAATGATTCTAGAGGAGATGTAAACCGTGCTGATTTGGATATACTGAAGTACGGTGTTTCTACCACTGATGTGGGCACAGCGTTTTATATGAAGGTAGATGGTGAGATCGCCGGTGGTGTGAAGGTGCCTTATTGGAACAGCAAAACCAAACAGGAGCCTGTCACAGGAGGAGAGCCTGGTGGTGGTGGAGGACCTGCTCCGCTGGGTCCATCGCTTCCCCCTAAGACTGGTGAGGACTTCGTTTATATATTCATCGATACAATTTCTGGTACCGGTTACAGTGGTGGCCTTCCGATAGGTGCTGATTACATGATAGAGGTGCGTGGAAGAGACAACAAGATTCTGAGTAAAGCCTATTATGAATGGGCTGGTGCCTATACCTGGGAGTGGAACTGGACAGAACGCGGATCTGTGGATGTGGACTTGGATTCTGTACAAATGGAGATAGGCATAGACTGGGAAGATATCGATGTTGATCCAATTGATGATCGTTTTGATGTGTACTTTTTTACCACAGATTGGGAGGAGAAAGAGAAAGATTATTCAGATGGCGAAGGGGCGATAGAAGGACCCACAAGAGCATACATAGGCGATGGCAAGAGTAGAGGTTACGATGTAAAATATCACGGCAGTTACGATGTGTACTTTGAAGGAATTTCTGGAGAGGTGCTTTTTGAGACCGAAGATGGTTTTTATTTGTCTTGGAGGGAAGCGA